>JANORJ010000439.1:0-7981 GCA_031415255.1 Chitinophagaceae bacterium
TGTCTTCGCCGTCTTTATTGTCGAAGAAAAAGACCCTAAAGTGATTAAATTACTACTCTATCCATCTTCCTCAACCAATCATCCTCAATCACTGCACCCAACCCCACCACCTCCGGCACTTTCACCACTCCATTTTTTTCATAGACAATGCCACCGGTTACTGGGTCTTCGCTAAACATTAATGCCGTATCAAAATCAAAATGCTCAATCATCGGGCTGCATAAGGAGTAGTGTGCAAAAGCCGTCATCGCTAATCTTGATTCCAACATGGCACCTACTTGTAAATGTATTCCGGCGGCTTCCGCCATTCTTGCCATCTTCAAGGCTTTAAAAATGCCGCCAGATTTTCCCAGCTTGATATTAAAATAATCGCAGGCTTTTAGTTGTATCAATCGTTCTGCATCATGGTCATCACCACAACATTCATCTGCCATAATGGGAATAGGGCTGGCTTTTTTTACTTCCGGTAATCGCATAAAATTCCAACGGGCTATCGGCTCTTCACAATGTTGAATGTTTAGCGGAGCTAAAGCCGTTAATGTTTCTATGGCTTCTTCCACCGTCCAACCCTGGTTGGCATCTATGCGCAAAGGAATTTCATTTCCCACTGCCGCCCGGATGGCTTTCATTCTTTCTACATCGGTGGGGCCATGTTTTCCCAGCTTTACTTTTATGGCGGGATAGCCTTGCTCTTTTATTTTTACCGCATCAGCCGCCATTTTATTAATATCACCAACACTTACGGTATAGTCAGTAATGATTGTTTTATTATTTTCTCCACCAATAAATTTATACAAGGGCAGTCCGGCATGTTGCGATGCAATATCATACAACGCAATATCAAATGCACTTTTAATGCTGGTGTTGGCATAAATAATTTTATCCATCAGCTTAATGCACTCTTCTATTTGCAATGGGTCTTTGCCTTTTAATGCGTTGGCAAAATATTGTCCCACTATAAAACAAGTGTCCTGGCTTTCGCCACTAATGGGCATGTAGGGGCTGCATTCTCCAAAACCAATAATGCCTTCATTGGTTATTATTTTTACCAGCACATTTTCTGCGGCCACATCGGTACCGAGGGAAGTGGTGAATGGCTCTTTCAGCGGAATGGAAAGTTTGTATAATTCAATTTGGCGGATGGAAAGTTTGTTGCTCATAAGTATAAATGTATCAGTGCAATAAAGATACTACTACGTTTATAAGGAACTATTTAAACCGTTTCAATTTTATTTCCCACTAAGGCACTAAGAACACTAAGAGAACCTGCCTGATTACAAAGGCTTTGCGGACTTTGTGTCTTTATGGAAAAAATCGGAACGGGTCGTGGGAAATACTTTTCTAATCTAAAACGATACACTACTAAATATGGACTTTAACTTACTCTGGCTTTGTTTTTGCCCAATAGATATACCAAAGTCACCTCAAATGCGTTTACTACAGCGAAACCTATCTATGAAAAAATTAATTATTGGTTGTTTATCCTTGTGTTTTTTAGTTGCCTGTAAAAAGGATGTAGAAGAATTGCCCCCGGCCACCCAAACTGGTGCCAACACTTTTGGGGCTAAAGTAGATGGTAAACCATGGGTGCCACAGGGCTTTGGCCCTTTTCCGGCCAATGATATTTTGGAAGCAAGATTTTCCGGCCCATCAGCAATCATTATTAATGCCCGAAATTTTTCTTCCTCACCTACAGAAACAGAATTTGAAATTTTAATTACCGGTGTTAACGATCCCGGCACTTATTTGCTGAACAACAATGTGTCGTTACCCGCCTCTTCCAGTTATGGCTATTTTGTAAAAAGAACAATGACCCCGGAAAATGAATGGATAACGTCTTCTACTTATTCCGGCTCGGTAACCATTACAAAATTGGATATGGCAAATCGAATTGTAGCAGGCACTTTTCAGTTTACTGCCCTTAATCTTTATAATACGCCACAGCCCATCAGCGTAACAGAAGGCCGCTTCGATTTAAAATTGCAATAGACCTTTTTTATAATTTTTATTTTATCTGACCTCTCCTTTATGAGAGGAAAAGGTAAATTATTAAAGAGGTCTAATAATAGTTATCAGAAAATAATACGGAGACCAATACCGAGCATACCAACCAGTGGCGCATTATTATTTACAAAAATGTAGTTGCTGGGATAATCGGTGGTAGGCACCCACACTCTTGCATCTGTATAAAAAAAGAAATCATTGGCAATCGGCATTTCCCAACCTACTCCCAGATCTAATGTCAATCGTTTAAATTTCCCCAAACTGCTGCGCACAGGTAATGCATACATCGCACTGTCTATGGAAACGGAATGAGTATTTTCTACACTGCCAAGTAATATGCCGAAGCCGGCATACGTATAAAGATTCCAGCCTTTTTCTGCATCGGCAGTGCCTTTCAGGTATTTTCTCCAGCCAATAGCAAATTGTTTGAGCCGCATACTGGCACTGTTTATATAATTTACCTGCTGCGGAGTGGTAAGGGGTGATTTGGCTGTAGCAGTAACATTGTTCTTAAAATTTCCATTCGAGTAATAAGCAAAGGAAGTATAGACAGCATCTTTAGGTGTGAGGTGAACGATAAAATAGGTTGTGTGCCCGATTGCCGAATACAATTGTTCTTTTTTAAAATTTCGTTGAACGCCAACATCTGTTGCCACACTAACCCGCACTTCCTGAGAGAAAGTAGTGGTGAAAAACAGGGTAAAGAAAAATACTATGGTAAATCGTTTGTTCAGGGAAAAGAATTCTTTTACAATGTTACAAATTTATTGCCTGATTAAAATAAGAAAGCCATCCCGACGCAACGCCAGGATGGCTTTTGGATAAATGAAAAAAGGTTATTTCATTAATTTCAATTCCTTAATAATATTAGTACCACCACCCAGTTTATCAATACACCACAACACATAACGTATATCAACACAAATGGTGCGGTTTAAATCTTTATCAAACGCCAGTTTGTGGCTCAGGGCTTCGTAGTTACCATCAAAGGCAAGGCCAATCAATTCGCCTTTGCCGTTTATTACCGGCGAACCGGAGTTGCCACCGGTTATATCGTTGGTGGTAATAAAACCAATTACTAAATCTTTTCTGGTCGGGTCAATATATTGTCCGAAATCTTTTTTCTTTAATAATTCAATTTGTTTGGCAGGCAAATCAAATTCATAATCACCGGCTTTATATTTTTCCAGCAATCCTTTTGAAGTGGTTACATAATCATAGAACACCGCATCTCTGGGGCGATATGATTTTACATTGCCATAACTTACCCTCATGGTGAAAGTGGCATCCGGATACATCATTTTTGCCTTAACAGGATCCATTTCCATTATGCCTTTTAAATACAATCGTCCCATTTCTGCATTCTTTACATTGAACTGCTGAGAATAGGGCAGGTACTTACTGGTATAACTGGTAAAGAAAGAGCTGGCATGTGCAAAAGCCGGATCGCTTTGCAATGTAACCGCATCAGGGTTGGCAACAAATGCTTTCCATTTTGCATCATCTAATATCATGGTCTTGCTGAAAATGTCGGCTGCATATTTTTTATACGTAGCATCATCATCCAGCGGGCCATAGTTATTTTTTATTGTGCCATAAAAGCCAATAGGTTGTTGGTCTTTGGTTACATCTTCGTAAAACATTTTTGTAACGGCCGCCACAATGTTCTGATCAGACACTTTATTTTCTTCTTCTAAAAAGGCTGCTCGCTGTTTATCGGCAGCTTCCACTGCTTTTTTAACGTCTGCCGGGGAAGCACCCGTTTTTACCATGGCTGCTTCTAATGGTAATAGTGAGGCGGCAAACGAAATAAGCGGAGAACCGGCAATGCCTTCATTCATATATTGACGAAGTTTGGCATACGGCTTCCAAGCCTCGTAAGCTTTGCTCCAATCAGAAAAAATACTTTCATATTCAGGCTTTCCTTTTGACCAGGTATTAAATTTTTCTTCAAATAATTTCTTTTGACCAAACACATCATATTTAAGCAACTGTTTTGTTTCGCCATCAAAAAATTTCCAATAGTTGGCAATACCGGCATATGAAGAAGCCAGTTGTAATTTAGTGGCCGGATCTTTTTTCATTTCTTCAAACATATACTTCAATCTTGCATCACGCAGTTTTACCAACGTTGGATTGTTGATATCTGTTGCCAACTTGATGCCGTAAGAACTTTCATATCGGTTGGTGCCGCCGGGGTAGCCCCATATCATAGAAAAATCACCATCTTTTAATGGTTTTAAAGAAACAGGCAGGTACCATTTTGGTTTCAATGGAATATTGCTTTCAGTATATGTTGCTGGTTTACCATCTGCACCTGAATAAACTCTGAAAACAGAAAAGTCGCCGGTGTGGCGGGGCCATTCCCAATTGTCTGTATCGCCACCAAATTTCCCAACACTTTCCGGTGGGGTGCCTACCAGGCGAACATCTGTGTAACGCTGATACACAAATGCAAGAAACTGGTTGCCTTTGAATAAAGAATTTACTCTTGTCTCAATATTCTGAGAAGCATCACTCATTCTTTTATTGATGGCTAACAATACCGTACCCTGTTTTTGTACTCTTTCTGTGCCGCTCAATCCTTTTAATGAATCCATTACTTCTTTGGTAACATCGTCAATGCGTAATAAAAACTGTACCGTCAGGTCGGAAGGAATTTCTTCTGCTTTATTCTTTGCATAAAAACCATTTTGCAGATAATTAAGTTCTGGATGGTTACGGTCTTCTTTACTGGCAGAAGCTATTGCATTATACCCGCAGTGATGATTGGTAAATATCAAACCTTCGGCACTTACAATTTCGCCGGTGCATCCACCGCCAAAAATGATGATGGCATCTTTCAGCGATGCTTTGTTAATATTATACAACTGGTCTTTGGTAAGTTTCAATCCTTTTTTCACCATGTCATTATACACTTGCTGGCCAAGCAACAGTGGTAGCCACATGCCTTCATCAGCAAATGATTTAAAGAACAAACTGACAGATAAAACAATCGTTATTAGTATCTTCTTCATATGTAGAAATTTAAGTGAACAAACCTACTATAAAAAACAGGGGTAGCCAAAAAGTGAATGGATGGGGGATTATTGTAAATTACAAGTCCAAACAACTGATTATGAGATTACGAACCTGTATTCCCTATTTGCTTTTTTGCTCATTAATTTTCAATGCCTGTAGTAAAAAGAGTAGTACCATCCCTCCGCCACCAACGCCGCCAACCCCACCCGGATGTACTACTAACACAGCTCCGGCCAATGGCTTTTTTGTTACCACCACTACGCTTACACTTAGTTGGACCGCTGTGAGTGGTGCCACCAGCTATGATGTTTATTTGGGTGCATCGGCTGCTACAGCTACTGTATTGTCAAGTAATGTAACAGGTACCTCTTATAATTATACAGTGCCGGGTTTTGCTTCCAGCCAAATCTTGTACTGGTATGTGCAACCTAAAAATGCAAATGGCGGAGCTGCCGGTTGTAGTTCTACGGCCACTTCATTTGTTTGCACAATAATACAGGCACCAGCCCCTTTTGGTTATTATGTAGTCGGCTATGTACCCTCTTACAGAAGTATAACTTCTATGCCCGATGTAAAATTCCGGATGACTAATGTGATAGTGTATGCATTTTATGGTGTTAACAGTTCCGGTACTTTGTCGGCGCCAACTTCGCCAGCTTCCACACTTAGTGCAGTGGCTACGAAGGCAAGAGCCAACAATGCCAAAATATTTTTAGGTATTAATGATGGTGCAGCAGGCAATTTTAAAAACATGGCTGCAACTGCAGCAGGCAGAAATAATTTTATAAAAGATGTGATGAATGTGGTGCGAACCAATAACCTGGATGGAGTGGACATGGATTGGGAATTTCCTTCTACTACGGATGGAACAGATATAACATTTACCGCATTAATGAAAGAATTATCCGATTCATTGCACCGGGATGCCCGTTATTATTTATCCTGTGCTATTACTGCGGGTAAGTATGCCGGGGGATTCAGAGATGCTATAAGAAACGAGATTTTCCCGTATGTTGATTTTTTTAATGTAATGGCGTATGACGATTTCAGCACTGACCCACTGCAACAATACCGGCACCATAGCGATTATACTTTGGCAACAGTTTGCCTTAACTATTGGCTAAATACAAGGGGAATGCCTGCGGCAAAATGTGTGTTGGGCATACCTGCATACGGAAGGCCATCGGGCATGACGCAAACGGGCAATGTTGTAACATATAATGGTGTTTTAACTCAGGGCGGTAACGCACAATACGATTCGGCAATGGTTACTACTACTGCCACGCCTACATCGTTCAAAGTGTATTATAATGGCCAGTACACCACCAAACGAAAAGCAAAGCTTGCAAAAGACATTGCTAATGGAGTGATGTTTTGGGAAAAAGGACAGGATGCTATGGATAATAACTCTTTATTGAAAGCGGCATGTGATACGGTGGGACGGAGTTATTAAAAAAATAACCCTCCGGTTATTATCCGGAGGGCAATTTTTCTACATAGTTTCTTCCACAGAAACTTCCTCCACAATCCGGGTACTGATTGCAAATTGTCGTTGATAAGAAGAACCTTTTCCGGTTACTTCAAATCTTACATCTTTTAAATCTGCTACGGGCAACAGGATTTTTTTTGTAAATTTCTGTTGCGTAAATCTTTCTTCGAAAAGAATGTTGCCACTTCCATCACGGATAATGAAACTGCAACGTTCTTTAAGTTCGTTCTCTACTGCGGCATAAAAAACAAGATGTTCATTTTGCATACCTGCATAGCGGACAGTTGCTTTTTCTGGAAGAGACTGGGCTTTAACACCGCCTGGAGCCAGCATCAACATCAGCATTAACATAAGAAAAGAGCTACGGATAAGGTTTAATGATAAGACCTTCATATAATGAGTATTTGTTTACATCAGGGAACGGCAGCAATCTTTTCTTTGACTGTGCAAAATTCCGTAATGGACATTAACTGTAAGTGAAGGAAGTGTTATTAGCAGATTAATAATAGAAATATAGTGTAAACAGATTATACAACCGGTTCATTCAACACCTTCCACAGTAAATCTTTTAACTCCACCAATCCTTTGTTGGTCATCGATGAAATAAACAGGTGAGGAATATTTGTCGGCAATTCTTTTTTGATAGCAGCTTTTAGTTCATCATCCAGCATGTCACTTTTGCTGATGGCGATAATAAATTGTTTGTTCAGCAATTCAGGATTGTATTGCTCCAACTCATTTACTAATATGTCAAATTCTTTTTTATGATCAGCACTGTCGGCAGGAATTAAAAAGAGCAACACAGAATTTCGTTCGATATGGCGGAGAAAACGATGGCCTAAACCTTTTCCTTCGGAAGCACCTTCAATAATACCCGGCAGGTCAGCAATACAAAAACTTTTTCCATCTCTGTATTCTACCATTCCCAGGTTAGGGGTGATGGTGGTAAAAGCATAATCAGCAATTTTTGGTTTGGCAGCCGTAACTACAGAAAGTAATGTTGACTTGCCAGCATTGGGAAAACCAACCAATCCAACATCTGCCAGCACTTTTAGTTCCAGCACTTTCCATCCTTCCACTCCGGGTAGCCCCGGTTGTGCATGTTCTGGTGCCTGGTTGGTAGGGGTGGCAAAATGAGCATTACCCAACCCACCTTTTCCACCGGGAATCCATATAAACTCTTGCCCGTCTTCTAATATCTCCACTTCCTGTTTGCCGGTTTCTTCGTCTCTGGCAATGGTGCCAAGCGGCACTTCTATGATGATGTCTTTTCCGGTTTTGCCGCTGCTATTGCTGGCACCGCCGTTTTCACCGTTTTCTGCCAATACGTTTTTATAATAACGCAAATGCAATAACGTCCAAAGGTTGCTATTGCCTTTTAGAATGATGTGTGCACCACGGCCACCATCACCACCATCGGGGCCACCCATTGCGGTAAATTTATCCCGCAAAAAATGCCTGAAGCCG
>JANORJ010000440.1:0-4734 GCA_031415255.1 Chitinophagaceae bacterium
GACCAGTACCGTAACGGTCTGGCCACTGTTAGTGAACTTATTATTGGAGACTTTATTAGTGGCCTGACCGTTACCAACAAAATAGCCGAGACAGCGGCTCATAAATCTTGCACCAATATCTTTGAAAGCAAGTGTTGGACCGTGAAATAATTCAAGTGAAGAAATACTATCACTTACTTTCACCAACGGGATAGGAAAGTATACTGTCTCACTTACTATTTGAAAAAGCTTTTCTTCTGGTATCGTAGTCCCCACATAAGGTTTGATAACACGAAAAGCAATTTCTTCATTGGAGAAATCACTAATATTCTCAATGATTTTTTTTTCGACCAACGGAATTTCTTCAGGAAAATACAACCCTTTATCAGGAGCCTGCCCTTTTATGGTTGCTTCCTTAAAATCAATTTCCGGCGATTGTTTATTTGTGCTAAAATATTTCAACGCCTTTTTTATTTATTGTAGTTACATAAGTATTATAATCTATTCCAATACGGTTGTAAACATCTTTCATCACTGCTTCAACATCTTTAGCCGTTTTTTCTTCTTTGCTAAGCATAAATATAGAAGGGCCGGAACCAGAGATACCTCCGCCCAATGCACCAGCTTCCTTACAATTAGCTTTTACTTCATCAAAGCCGGGAATAAGAATGCTTCGGATTGGTTCAATAATTACATCTTCCAATGAACGGCCAATAAGGTCTAAATCATTTTTCATAAACCCTGTGACCAGCCCTGCTATATTTCCCCATTGTTTAATGGCATCTTTTAACAACACCTGCTGGCGAAGAATTTGCCTTGCATCAGAAGTTCGTACTTCTATCTGCGGATGCACTACTGTTACAAATAAATCTGGCGACGCCAGATGAATGATATCCAATGGATGAATACTTCTGATAAGTGTTACTCCTCCCAATATACAAGGCGCAATATTATCTGCATGTTTTACTCCGGAAGCAAGCTTTTCACCATTCATGGCAAACTGCACTACTTCATCGTTAGTAAAAATATTTCCTAACAAATGGTTAGCCGCTACAGCAGCACCGGCTGCACTCGCAGCACTGGAACCAATACCACTCCCCGGTTTGATGTGTTTTTCTATCGTTACTTCAAAACCAACATTCACTCCAACTTTTTCCATCACCGATAAAAAAACAACACCGGCTACATTCTTTTCAGGGTCGGTGGGTAAGTTATAATTGTCCCGGTTATGAATAATGACTTTCGGTTCATCCAATAGCGTTACTTCCATTATATCATTCGGTTCATTCAAAGCCATACCAAGTATGTCAAATCCGCAAACAAGGTTTGCCACTGTACCAGGACATTTAATTTTTATACTCTTCATCTTAAATACAATAAATCATTTTCAAATTTCAACCGCTAACGTCCCTTTAGGTTATTCCCTGAGTCCATCGAAGGGTTAGGTTTTACGCTTTACTTGCTCTGATAATATCGGCAAATACACCACTCGCAGTTACTTCAGCACCAGCACCGGCTCCTTTTACCACCATTGGCTGTTCTTTATAACGGTTGGTATAAAATAAAACAATATTATCTTTTCCGTACAAATGGTAAAGGTCATGCTTTGGGTCTATATGTTGCAATCCAACAGAAGCTTTTCCGCCCCCATCCTCTGAAGAGGAGCCATTATATGAAGCTACAAATTTTAGAATGCAACCATCGGCTTTTGCTTTTTCTAATAAGTTTTTAAAATGTGCTTCTTCTTTTGCCATAGCAGTATAAAAATCTGCTACACTGCCCTTCATACAACTGGCCGGCATAAAGGTGTTATTAGCAATATCATCCATTTCCATCTTTTCGCCTGCCTCCCTTGCCAGTATCAATATTTTTCTCATTACATCTGTTCCGCCAAGGTCAAGACGTGGGTCTGGTTCAGTATAGCCTTCATCTTGTGCTTGCTTTACCACATCTGCAAAAAGACGGGTGCCATCATAATTATTGAATACAAAATTTAAAGTACCGCTTAATACTGCCTGCATTTTATTTACTCGGTCGCCGCTATGCACCAGGTCACTCAATGAAGCAATAACCGGTAAGCCTGCGCCAACATTTGTTTCGAACAAGAACTGGCTGTTGAATTCTCTTGAAAGGTCTTTCAAGTTTTTATAGTTACTATATGTAGAAGAGGCAGCTACTTTATTACAGGCAACTACTGAAATACTTTTTTGAAGAAACTGGTCATACACCATTGCCACTTTATCATTAGCTGTTATATCAACAAAAACAGAATTGCGAAGATTGCGGTTTATTATCTCATCTATAAACTTTTGCAGGCTGGCTGCTTCTCCCGCATCCAATTTTTCTTTCCAGCTATTGAGGTCTATTCCGTCTTCATCAATCAGCATTTTACGGCTGTTAGATAAGCCAACCACTCTTACCTGCAGGTGCATTTGTTGCTGCAGAAATTCCAGCTGTTGATTTAATTGTCCCAATAATTTTGTACCAACATTTCCGGTGCCAGTAATGAAAAGGTTTACCTGCTTATAGGTTGTTTCAAAAAACTCTTCATGTAATACGTTGATGGCTTTGCGAACATCTTTGGTAGCGATAACAGCGGAAATATTTTTTTCAGACGAACCTTGTGCGATTGCCCTGATGTTTACACCATTACGGCCCATGGAACTGAACATCCTTCCACTGATACCAGTGTGATTTTTCATACTCTCCCCTACCAATGCCACGATAGAAAGTTCTGCTTCAATTATTAACGGCTCTACTTTTTGCAATGCAATTTCGTTGGCAAATGCTGCATCCACAGCCTGCTTGGCTTTTTCTACAGAAGAAGAATCAATACCAACACAAATGGAATGCTCAGAAGAACTTTGTGTAATTAAGATCACATTTATTTTTTCACTGCTCAAAGCTTCAAATAATCTTTTGGAAAAACCAGGGATGCCGATCATACCGCTACCTTCCAAACTGATAAGTGCAATATTATTGATACTTGAAATACCTCTTACAATATCTCCGCCCCCATCACCTAAAGGGGAGCCAGAAACATTTGTGTTTTGAATCACTGTTCCTTTATCAGCGGGGGCAAAAGTATTTTTAATCCAAACCGGTATTCCTTTACTCATCACCGGCTGAATAGTTGGCGGATATATAACCTTTGCGCCGAAATGAGAAAGCTCCATTGCTTCCTGGTAAGAAATATTAGGAATGATGCGGGCATTGCTGGTCAACCGTGGGTCGGCTGTCATCATTCCACTAACATCAGTCCATATTTCTAGCAATTTTGCATGTAATGCAGATGCCAGGATAGCCGCTGTATAATCTGAACCGCCTCTGCCCAATGTGGTAGTAACTCCGTTTTTATCAGTAGCAATGAAACCAGGAATAATAAACAGCGATGCAGTTGCTGCAGAAAAGAAATCGTTTATTTTTTTATCAGTGATAATAAAATCAACTTCTGCCGTGGTAAAATTAGAATCAGTTGCAATCAACTCTCTTGCATCTTTCCAAACAGCGTCTGTTCCATCGGCTTTAAACTTTGCCGTAATAATTTGTGAAGAAAGCCATTCGCCATAACTGCCAATCCTGTCTTTTGACCTTGGCGTTAATTCTCGTAGTAAAAAAATGCCGTTGCAAATGTCTTCAATCTCGTTGCAACTCTTTTTTACCGAACTTAATAACTGGCTTTGTTGTGCAACAGGTATCAATAGTTTTACTGCTTCAAAATGCCGTTTTTCAATGGCAGCTAGTTTTTCTTTGTACAATTCATCTCCCGCTGCTGCCAATGCTGCTGCGCTTAATAATAGGTCTGTTACACCACCTAATGCTGATACTACAACAACCGTTGTATCTCTATTTACCGATTCTTTTACAATCGCTACTACCTTATTTATATTTTCTGCATTTGCTACTGAAGTACCCCCGAATTTTAAAACCTGCATCGTATCGCTTATTAAATGATTAAAATGATTTCAAGGATAATACAATATCCCTATTTTGTGTGTAAGCCGTTAAGCCCAATGTTTGATATGAAAATGTACAACCCTTAACGGGTTGTAGTAATAGTGGTTGTTGTGGAAAAAATAACCACAGCAGAAGAGGTAAAACCGATATTATTGATAACCACTTGTTTCATTAGAGACACAATATACACTGCAAATGCGGAAAAGAAAATTATTTAGACACTGAATCAGCCGCTTTTTTTACACTGCCATATTTAAGGAGTAGTTCTTTAGCTATTTCATAGTCTTCCATCTTTACCCGTTCCATCAGCATCTTGGTGCCTCTGTCAACCAACTTATCGTTCGTTAGTTGCATGTTCACCATCTTATTATCTTCTACTCTTCCCAGTTGAATCATTACGGTGGTTGAAATCATATTCAGCACTAATTTTTGTGCAGTGCCACTTTTCATTCTGGTGCTGCCCGTTACAAACTCCGGCCCCACCACCACTTCTATCGGAAAATCTGCTGCTGCACTTACCGGCGAATCAGGATTGCAGGAAACGCTGCCTGTAACAATCCCTCTTTTTCTGCATTCTTCCAATGCACCGATAACATATGGTGTAGTTCCACTTGCAGCAATGCCAATCACTACATCTTTGTCGCTTACATTATGTTCCAATAAATCTTTCCAACCCTGTTCATTATCATCTTCAGCAAATTCAACAGCTGTCGTTATTGCTTTTTCTCCACCGGCGATAATACCAATTACTAATCCATATGGCACTCCATAAGTTGGCGGACATTCGCTGGCATCTAC
>JANORJ010000441.1:0-5370 GCA_031415255.1 Chitinophagaceae bacterium
TACTAATTTCTGTCTTCGGCAGAAAAAATCTGTGGTAATCCGTGTAATCCGTGGCCAAAAAAAATCCCGCCAGCGGCGGGATAAATTTCAAATTATATACTAAACAATTTTATGCTAACGTAAGAGCTCCTTTCTTTTTCGTTAGATAATTATAGGCAACCAATATCACTGGCAAGAACACTAAAGTAGCAACCAATGAATTTCTATAAAAAGGAAGACCAGCTTCGTAGCAGGTCATTAAACCACTAATACTTTTTGCATACACAACTTCAGTGGATGCTGTCCACACCATAAAATTAGAAACAAGGAAGAAAACAGTAGGTGCTGCGATAGTACCAGCTAAAAGGCTTTGATAATTTCTACCCTTTAATGCCCAACCGATTAAGGTGGCCGCCATCAGTATCAAATAATTTTTCCATTGGCCGCTGTAAAAGCCGGCATAAGGGAATAAATCGGCGTTATGTAAAAGTTGTATCACCACATCGCTTATAAACAAAGCTAATAATGGCAACAGGAAAGACATATCCTTTTGCTTGATGATAAACCCGGCAAATAAGGCAATGGCTATTACCGGTGAAAACCCAGACCAGTCTAAATCTGGTCCAAAGAAATACTTGCAGGCGGTTGCCAGGGCTACTAATATCAGTGTAAAAATTATCAATCGTCCGTTGCTCTTCATAATTATATAATTGAGATATGCTGCAAAAATAAATGAATTGAAGGAATTGGCCGTTCTATTTATTCACCATTGTTATTAGCTAACGAAGCCCTGAAAACAGTGGACTTAACCGCTGCCGCCAAATAAACAGGCTGGCCGGGAAACACTACTGCCGAAGGATTTCCAGGTTCAAGTTTAATAGCTATTTTATCATCATCTAACTCTGCCACACCTTCTGTAAGCAACAATATTTCTACCGTACTCGGCTCAAAGGAAACAGTGTCGCCTTTTTCCAGCTCAAAAACGCTTAGTTGAAAATCCGGAGCAGCAGTTTTATATACATTATCTCCATCAGCTGTTTTTTCGCCGGTTAATATTTGCGGATAAGTGGCTTCGCATTTTACATGTTTTAATAATTCCGCTGTATCAATATGCTTGGTCGTTAATCCACCACGAAGTACATTATCCGAATTAGCCATTATCTCTGCATTCTGTCCTTCCAGGTAGGCATGTGGCACACCTGCATCCTGAAAAACAGCCTCCCCTTTTTTAAGGTGGACTAAATTGAATAAATAAATAGAAAAAATGCCCCGGTCAATATTACTATCGTTCGAAAAAGTTTTCACCGCTCTTGCCACCCAAAAGTCTTCTTCGCTTTTATCCGGCTCTTTGTCTTTATAAGTTGCCGTAATATTATCAACTAATGGCTGCAATATCCTGTTCACTTCTTCCTGTGGCATTTCCATCACATGTTTATAAAGTCCAGCATACCCTGATTCATTAAACACAGGCAACAACTCTCTTAACTCAACTACATTCAACAAGGTGTATGACAATTCTTTAGTTGGTTTAAACCCATGAAGCAACCAGAACTCACTTAACGCCACCATCAGCTCCGGCTTGTGATTATCATCCTTATAATTACGTTTGGGAGAATCCAATGGAATGTCTGCTGCATTTTCCCTGGCAAATTCAATTTCCGCTGCTGCTTTGGATGGATGCACCTGTATGGACAACATATCTTTTACATCCAGCACTTTAAAAAGATAAGGAAGTTTGCCAGCAATAACAGATAATTCCGTTGGCACACTGCCCCCTGTTTCTACCAGGGAGGCTCCAAGCGGATGTGTACCCATCCAATATTCTGCAAAAGGTTTATTTTCTTTGTTTGTCATCTTCAACAAAGAAGGAATAAAGGAATGGCCACCCCAATCATAATGCTTCACCACCCCTTTCAGCGAATAAATGCCCGGCATAAAATTTTCTTTTTTAATTTGGCGTAAAGATAATGCATGGCCTCGCATAATGAATTGGGAAAAGAAGGGGAAGAAATGGCAGCCCGATGGCTGAAAAAAAATGATTTTAATTTGCTGCACCGAAACTGGCGGCATTCCTATCATGAGATTGATATAATAGCTACGAAGGGAAAGTTTTTACACTTTGTAGAAGTAAAAGCGAGGAAAGCATCTCCCTTTGGCGGCCACCCAGAAGATAGTGTAACAAAGAAAAAATTCAAGAACATACAAAAAGCGGCAGACGAATATTTATTTCTTAATCCCGGCCATCAGTGGATTTCTTACGATATACTTTCAATTACGCTGCAACAAAATGGAGAGGCGGAGTATTTTTTTATTGAAGATGTTTTCTTATAAGGTAGTAGTTAGTGGGGAGAAGGCAATGGGTTTAAGCATCGAGATTACTTATCATTTTGCTCAGCATCTTAAAAACAGATTCAAGATAGTTTTCTATACTTATCGTTTACTCCTTGTTAGCATAATTTAATATTAAGGCTGCCTCCATTTGTGTATCCACTTCAACCAACGAACTTCTTGCTATTTCGTAAAATCTTCTCCTGTCAGGCTTAGTTCTTCGGGCAGCTCCCTCAGCTATATTGCTACAAACTGATATAACAGCTCTTCGCAACTGATTTACCAATGCAAATTGTTCTTCTTTTGGAAATATCTTAGTGATTGCATAGACTTCTTTTACCAATAACAAAGAGATTTTATAAACTTCAAGATTTTTATGAGAAAGATTCAGCATAAACCAAGATTTTGCCATTTAAAAGACCCCCTGTATTCCCCACTCCCTACTGCCTACTAACTATTTGCTCTCTCCATCATTTTTTCCACCAACCTGTACGTAGCCGGACAATATTCTATATTCTGCTTATGTATATGTACAAAGTCTTTGAATTTTTTTGAGAGATGTGGGAAGCCTGCACAGTCTGCCGGACGAACTTCATAAATACTGCACTTGTTGTCTTTTAAATTAAGCCATTGGCAAGGTTCCACTTTATTCAGCCAATCTCTTTCTCCGCCTTTTTCTCTTTTCAAAAATTTGTTTTGAAACGCTTCTACGGTCATATTAAAATGTGCCGATATTCTTTTCATATCCTGTTTGGTGAAAGTCGGGGTCATCGTTTTACAACAGTTGGCACAGGAAAGGCAATCCGTTTCTACCCATACTTCTTTTTCCAGCACGGCTATTTTTTTATCCAAGCCCCTTGGCTCCTCTCTTTCCAGTTTGGAAAGGAATCGACGCATACTGTTTTTTGTTTGTTTGGCTTTAACTTTGAACAAACGGAGATTAATGGGCTTCATGTTACTCATAAGCCCGAAGATAATGATTAGGCCGTTTCAGACAACGGTATAAAATAATTTTGCTGGCTACGTTTTGCATTGGCTATTTTTGTTATCAATAAAAAGTATACATATGAAAATACTGTTTGTGCCTGTATTTGCTATCCTCCTTACTTTTTTTATTGGTGCCTGTAAGTCGTCTTCATCAGCTCCAAAACTTCTATGCGATACTGCCTGCCTGAAAGACACACTTAAATTTTCAGGGGAACATAAACTGAAGCCCATTGTGTATTTAACGGCTAATAATTGCAAAGGCGACAGTTTAATATGGAGTTATGACGGCATGGAGTCTATGCGTAAAACCAAGTTTGATTATGCCGATGCCAAACTGAATAAAGATTTTGTCCGTTGCATTTTTAAAGACGTTGAGTTTGCCTATATATTATTTAATGACTGTGCTACCAGCCGGGGTTTTCAGATCAAATTGCCGTTTGACAAAAAGCAAAGCTTTAGCATGAAGACAAGCGGCATCAATAATATTGATCCTAAATTTTCTATTTCAGACAACCTGTTAGCTTATACTGACCGGGGTAATATTTATTTAGAAGATATAACTACCGGCAAAAAAGCCATGATGACTTTTGGTGAAAAATTAGATATTGACTATGATGCCATCCATGATCATATTGATTCAGTTAACATCACCAATTCAAGAATTTGGGTAAAGGTAAAAGTTGGCGAAGCCTGGAAGGAACTGGAAAAAAAGATTACACTGGAGTAAGATTAAAAATGAAGTTTGAGATTTGAACTGGAAAACTTTAAACCTCAAACTTTAAACTTCAAACTTTCCTGATGTGGGAGCCTTACAAAAAAGGATTCAAAGTATATTTACAATTAGAAAAATCGTTGTCGGATAATTCTGTGCAGGCATACCTGCGGGATATAGAATTGCTTACCCAACATTTGCAGGAAAAGAAATCGCTTAAGCCTCCTGAAAAACTTACGCTGAAAGATTTACAGCAGTTTATTAAATGGATAGCCGAACTGGGTATGATGGCCACTTCACAAGCAAGAATTATTTCCGGCCTGCGGGCATTTTACAAATATTGTTTGCTGGAAAATATTTCTAAAACAAACCCCACTACCCTGCTGGAAGCACCTAAACTGAAAAGAGCATTACCGGATACGCTGAGTTTTGAAGAAATAGAAAATATGATTCAGCAGATTGACCTTAGCAAAGCCGAAGGTGGCCGTAACAAAGCTATTTTAGAAACGATGTATAGCTGCGGCCTTCGGGTAAGTGAAGTAGTAAATCTTAAAATATCACAACTATATCTTGATGTGGGATTTATTAGAGTAATCGGAAAAGGTGATAAAGAAAGATTAGTACCCATTGGCAGCAGTGCAATAAAGTATATTTCTATTTATAAAAACGATATTAGAGTACATCTTGAAGTGAAGAAAGGAAGTGAGGATGTTTTATTTCTCAACAACCGTGGCAGTAAATTATCAAGGGTAATGATTTTTTACATCATCAAAGACCTGGCATTAAAAGCAGGGATAAAAAAAATAGTTTCGCCGCATACATTCCGCCACTCTTTTGCCACTCATTTGGTAGAAGGCGGTGCCGACCTGAGAGCTGTGCAGGAAATGCTGGGGCATGTAAGTATTACCACTACAGAAATATATACTCACCTTGACCGGGAATTTTTAAGAAAGACACTGGAGCAGTTTCATCCGGGTTTTAAAGGATGATATTATATTTCGACGTTATTAAATAAATATTGAACCACATAGAAAGATAGACACATAGATTTTTACATAGCCTATGTATTTCTTCTATATTCCTGATGTGCCTATGTGGTTCGAAAAAATTATTGTACTATAATCTTCTCCGTAAACTTTTTTCCTGACTTTTTATCAGTAAGAACTAAAAAATAGCTACCAGCTGCTACTGCCGGAACATCAACCTTCAATAGTCTCACTTCCCCATCAATCCAGATTTCCTGTTGATGAACTGATTGACCGGATTGATTCAATAACTGAAGTTGATAAGCACCTTCTTCAGCTTGTTTGCACTCAATGGTAACAGTTGAACCAGATAGAACAGGATTGGGAAATACTTTAAAT
>JANORJ010000442.1:0-3870 GCA_031415255.1 Chitinophagaceae bacterium
AATCAATTTGCCGTTATGCCACTGTATATTATAGGGAGTTGCATCTTTTAGTATCAGCCCGGATTGTAATGCTTCTTTCAGCAGGTCAAGGGTGAGCAAAGCAGCGTCTTTTAGCATGGAAAAACTCCATTCATATGGGTAGGAGATGAAGGAAATGGGTTCTGGTTTTAATGTTGCATACCATTGGTCATCACCCGTCAGGTTTTCATTGATATTTTCATGCGGAATAAGAACGCCTTTTTTTATTAATTTTTCATAACAACCACTGGAGATAAAAAAATCAAAATGCTTACTAAAAATTTTATTTACCTGTCGGTACAATGTTCCATCCTTTGAAAAAATAAATCCGGACGGATCACGGTAAGACGAAGGGTGGTGAATAAAACTAACTGGCATCAGGCAGGTGGGTTATCATCAGGTTTTTTGGGTGTTCGGTAGAAAAAAGTCCTGATATAATTTTTGATATTACGGAAAAAGAAAGCAATTCCTAAAACAGCCGCTGCTATCACCTGAACCAGATAACTGCCACTGCCCGGGTCTATATATAACAGAAAGTGCAACATTACAGGTAACTTAAATTTGTTTTAGGCGATAAAGTTAGCAATGTTTCATACATCAGCTTAATGGTGTTTTCTATATCATCCCGGTGCAGCATCTCCACTGTTGTGTGCATATACCGCAATGGAATTGAAATTAAAACAGAGGGGCAACCATCATTGGAGTAAGCAAACGAATCGGTATCTGTACCTGTACTGCGGCTTAATGCCCGCCATTGCACAGCAATTTTTTTATCTGCAGCAACTTTTTCTACCAAGGCCAGCAGTTTATTATGTACAGCCGGTGCATAGGAGAGTGATGGCCCTTTGCCAGTACTTACATCGCCTTCAATGTTTTTATTAATCATGGGTGTGGTGGTGTCATGTGTTACATCCGTCACAATAGCAATATCGGGTTTTATTCTGCGGGCAATCATTTCAGCACCACGAAGACCAATTTCTTCCTGCACGGCATTTACGATATACAAACCATAGGGCAGCTTCTTTTTATTTTCTTTCAGCATTCTTGCCACTTCGGCTATCATAAAACCACCAATGCGGTTGTCAAAAGCCCGACCTATATAATTGCCATTAGCCAGTTCATCAAATCCATCCTGGTAAGTAACCACGGCACCTATATGAATACCCAATGCTTCAACTTCTTTCCTGTTTCTTGCGCCACAATCCAGCCACAGGTTATCTGTTCTTGGTTGTGCTTCTTTTTGATCGGGGGTGGCATATCTAGTATGTATGGCCGGCCAGCCAAACACCGCTTTCACCGCACCTTTTTTTCCATGTATCAGCACTCTTGATGCGGGGGCTGTTTGATGATCAACACCGCCATTTCTTTTTAAGTATATCAACCCTTCGGCAGTCACATAGTTTACAAACCAGCTTATTTCATCAGCATGGGCTTCTATTACCACCTTAAATGTATGCTCCGGATTAATAACACCAACCGCAGTTCCATAAGAATCAACAAAATGAGTATCAATGTAGGGTTTCAGGTATTCTATCCACAATTTTTGCCCCCAGGTTTCAAACCCAACAGGTGATGCATTGTTGATATAGGATTTTAAAAACTGAAATGCATCATCAGTAATAATAGATTTTTTAGCGACTGCCTTTTTTATTGCTTTTGCCATTTGCTTTATTTGTTAGTTTTCAAAAATAGTTAAATGCCAGTGATTAATAATATTATAGCAGAAAATGCCATCAATCCGTCTAGGATAAAATAATAGAGCAGGTCTGAAAAATTTCTTCTGGCATAATTGTAAAGCCCAGCAGTAATAATACCCGGAATCAGCAAAATAATTATTGTTGCAATAGGATGGCCGTAATTATATAAACAGGTAGTACTGATTGCAAAAACAAAAAGTGAAAACGCAAACAGAAGCAAAATGCTCCGTTCATTTAAATAAGTGATAATACTGCGGATGCCCGCTGCTATGTCGTCCTGCCTGTCACGATAGTCAAAGAGTATGCAAATGGCATAAATAAGAAAAAAGCGACTCAGCAAAAAAAGGGTGAAATGATTTTGCCATGGTTGTTCCGAAATAACAATCGGTAAAAGAGTAGTTACATTCGTCCACACCAAGGCAAGAAAAATAGTTTTGCCCAAGGCGACTTTCCGTAATGCACGGAACAAGGGATGTGGAATTTTTGGGGCTGAATAAAGAAAAGTAATAATAGCTGATAGCAACAGCCACGGCCAATAAGGAAGTAAATAAAAGAAAAATAGGCCGGCACCTGTAATGCCAATAATAAAAAATACAAGATGAATAGTCCGATTCTTTTCCACCCAGGTTATCCGTGGTGATGGCAATATAGAACCAGAAGTCAGGTACCAATGAAAACTATAACTGCAAAGAGTGGAAAATAATACGAAGAGAAGAAAATTGGTATTGGCTGGTTGATGCAATAGAAAATGGAATGTCTGTCCTGCCATTGCAACCGCACATCCTGTAATAAAAAGATTGCTATAAATAAAAGAGTAAAATATTTTTTTGGCCATTTTGCAAACCTGCTTTCCGTTGGTTAGGATTACTGCCGGTGTACATAAATGATTGGCGAATTAATAGTATCGCTGGTGTTACCGGCATTATCCCGTACAGCCATTCTTAATATAAGTGTATCTACTTCCCGTTTAGGAGGACTAGAACCAGGAATAAATGGAGGATTTACGGCAGATAACATACTTTGATAATCAAGCGAAGCTTGTATTTGTGTACGGGTAGTTTTTGGAAATACCGGAAATTTATACCGGATAGTATCCCTGTTAGTAGCCACTACTCGTTTATTCAGTCTTTTTTTAATAATGAGAACAGAATCCTGCACATCGCCTTCTTTATCTGTACATTCTAATGTGATAGTATAAGTTCCGTTCAGCGGAACAAAATTTTCACTAGTAGATTTAATACTGATGGTAGGTTTTGTCAGGAACTTATCTTTGTTGCAAGCAACCGTTATTACCACTAAGGCCACTAACACATAAAGGCTGAGTTTCATTGGTGCGATTTGAGTGAAGACAAATTTACAATTTTTACAACACAAAATGACCGATGTTGAAAGAATGGAATCATAAAGTTTTTGGCGTAAAAGAGGCCAGTTTTGAGACACTGGCTCTTGAAATTTTCGACTTTCAGAGTAGTAATAGCCTTGTTTACAAAGAATATTTACAGGCATTGAAGATAAACTCCGCTTCGGTTACATCTTTAGAGCAGATTCCTTTTTTGCCCGTTCGCTTCTTTAAATCACATGCTGTTCAAACAAGTTCCTTTGAACCGGATGCTATTTTTGAAAGCAGCGGTACTACCGGAAGCATCAATAGCAGGCATTTTGTAAAAAATCTTTCATTATATGAAGAAAGTTTTACTCGTGGTTTTGAATTGTCTTATGGATCGGTAAAGGAATGGTGCATAATCGGCTTGCTACCATCTTATCTCGAAAGACAGAACTCTTCGTTGGTGTATATGGTTGATAAACTGATTCAATTGAGTGGACATCCACAAAGCGGTTTTTATTTAAATGAATATGAGCAATTATCTGCATTGCTGACTGAATTAGAAAAACGAAACCAAAAGACTTTATTGATTGGAGTAACATTCGCCTTGCTCGATTTTGCAGAGAAATATCCTCAGCCATTGCAGCACACGGTTATCATGGAAACAGGTGGCATGAAGGGCAGGCGGGAAGAAATGATACGGCCACAAGTGCATGAGATATTAAAGACAGCTTTTCAACTTCCGGCCATTCATTCTGAATATGGAATGACGGAATTGCTATCACAGGCTTTTTCAAAAGGTGACGGAGTTTTTACTAGTCCACCTTGGAT
>JANORJ010000443.1:0-25753 GCA_031415255.1 Chitinophagaceae bacterium
ATTTTTGGTGATGGTGCAGCGTGTGTATTGATTTCTTCACACGAAAAAGATGAAGGTCCAGAAATTATCGCAGACGAAATGTATCACTTTTTTGATTCCATTCATATGATGGGATTTAACCTTACCAATTCGGGTTTGCAAATGATATTGGATGAGACAGTACCGGAAACTATCGCTGCACATTTTCCCAAAATTGTATACCCTTTTTTAGAAAAAAATAATTCGAATATTGACGAAATCAATCACTTAATTTTTCATCCCGGTGGTAGAAAAATAATACAAACAGTAGAAGAATTATTTGGAGCTATTGGTAAAAACATTGATGACACCCGAGATGTATTAAAGCAATATGGAAATATGTCGAGTGCTACAGTGCTGTATGTACTGGAGCAATTTTTAGATAAAGAAATTCCCAAAGGCGATAAAGGATTGATGCTTAGTTTTGGGCCGGGCTTTTCTGCACAAAGCATATTATTACAATGGTAAAAGAATTTGCAAATAAAAATTATTGGGCCATCATCCTTGGCGGCTCTGGCGGCTTAGGATTAGCCACTGCTAAAAAATTAGCCCTGCATGGTTGTAATATTATAATCATTCACCGCAATAGAAAATCAGATGAAGCTTCTATTGAAAAGGAATTTGAACAGATAAAGGCAACCGGTGTTGAACTAGAAACGTTTAATGAAGATGCGATGTTGGCGGAAAAAAGGATGATGATTATTACTGCAATAAAAGAACGGTTAGGAATCAATGGAAAAATCAGAGCCTTAGTTCACAGTGTAGCAAAAGGAAATTTAAAACCGATGATTACAACAGATAGTCCGGGTTTACAAAATGATGATTTTCATGTAACCATTGATGCAATGGCTATCAGCTTGCATGATTGGACAAAAAATTTATTTGAACAACAATTATTTGCTGCCGATGCAAGAGTAATCAGTTTTACCAGCGAAGGCAATAGTAAAGCCTTGAAAAATTATGCGGCCGTGTCTGCTGCCAAAGCTGCGTTAGAAGCCATCACCCGAAACATTGCGTTGGAATATGCCCCGTATGGAATAAAAGCTAATTGTATTCAGGCTGGTGTTACCGATACAGATTCTTTTCGCATGATACCGGGGCATGAAGAAATAAAAAAACATACACTGGCCCGTAATCCTTTTAAAAGGTTAACAACGCCAGAAGATGTGGCAAATGTTGTTTATCTTTTATGTAAAGATGAAGCCGCCTGGATTAATGGAAGTATTATTATTGCCGATGGCGGAGAACATATCAGTTAACCAATGACTACAAAAGAAATAGTAACCCTGCTCCCCTTCTCTTCCCCTTTTTTATTTGTAGATCAACTACAAGAAATAAATGACGATGGTGTGCAGGGCAGTTATACTTTTAAAGAAACAGAATTCTTTTACAAAGGTCACTTTAAAAATACACCTGTTACTCCCGGTGTTATTTTAACCGAGACGATGACACAAATTGGCCTTGTTTGTCTTGGCATCTATTTATTGAAAGAAGAGTTAACAAAAAATACAAGCCCGGCAATTGCATTAACGGCTACCAACGTAGAATTTTTAGCACCTGTTTTTCCAGGTGAAAGAGTAACAGTAATTTCTCAAAAAGAATATTTTCGTTTTGGTAAATTGAAATGCAAAGTAGAAATGAGAAACAGCGAGGATAAAATTGTTTGCTCGGGAATGATTTCAGGCATGATAAAATACAACAATGAATAACCGGGTAGTCATTACAGGTTTGGGAGTAGCTGCACCAAATGGGGTTGGTATATCTGCATTTACCACTGCCATTAAAAATGGTGTATCTGGCATCAGCTATCATAAAGAATTAGAAAACTTAAATTTTTCCTGCTGCATTGGCGGCATTCCAGAAGTAACAGAAGCAATGAAGCTGC
Source organism: Chitinophagaceae bacterium (assembly GCA_031415255.1). GTDB lineage: Bacteria > Bacteroidota > Bacteroidia > Chitinophagales > Chitinophagaceae > JJ008. Next base: position 1,904 of record JANORJ010000443.1, read on the forward strand.
AGTATTTTACACCGCTTCAATTAAGAAATTTCAATAGCTCAGGTATTTTATACGGCTGCATAGCAGGTGTGGATGCATGGAAGGATGCTGGCTTGCACATTACTACAACAGATACTCCTGATTGGGATAGCGGAACTGTGTTTGGCACGGCTGTATCTGGTGTAGATAAATTTCGGGAAGCAATTTATAAGTTAGATGATAAAAAAGTAAAGAGCCTTGGCAGTACAGCTGTATTGCAAACAATGGCAAGTGGCATCTCCGCATATCTAAGTGGTATGTTAGGATTAGGGAATTTAGTAACCACCAATTCATCTGCCTGCAGCACTGGCACCGAAGCCATACTGATGGGTTTTGAACGAATACAATCGGGCAGAGCAAAAAGAATGTTGGTGGGTGGCTGTAGTGACCATGGCCCTTATCTGTGGGGTGGTTTTGATGCCATGCGGGTAATAACTTATAAGCATAATGACTCGCCGGAAAAAGCATCACGGCCGATGAGTGCAACGGCAAGTGGTTTTGTACCCGGAAGTGGTGCTGGTGCATTGCTATTAGAATCACTATCCAGTGCATTGGAAAGAGGTGCAAAAATATATGGAGAAGTATTGGGTGGAGCAGTTAATGCTGGCGGACAGCGGGGTGATGGAACAATGACAGCCCCTAATTCAATAGCCGTGCAGCGTTGTATTAAAACCGCCGTTGAAAATGCTGGTATAACCGCTGATGAAATAGATTTGATAAATGGACACCTGACAGCAACAAGTAAGGATGCAGCAGAAATAAATAACTGGTCTACTGCTTTAAACAGAACCGGAAAAAATTTTCCTTATATCCATTCTTTAAAATCAATGATTGGCCACTGCCTCGGTGCTGCCGGTGCCATAGAAAGTGTGGCGGCTGTGCTGGGATTAAAAGAAGGTTTTATATTTCCGTCCATCAACTGTGAAGACTTACATCCTGAAATAGCAGGTATAATTGACCCAGAAAAAATTCCGCAAAAGCTTATAGAAAATGATAAGTTGCAGACAATTGCCAAAGCCAGTTTTGGTTTTGGTGATGTAAATGCCTGCATCATTTTTAGAAAATATAACCAATGAATAAAGAAGAACTGATAACCTCTCTCAAAGAAATTGTTAAGCCTTATATAAAAGACGAAAATAATTTTGAACACCTTACAGAAGAAACAGATTTTCTGAAAGATCTTAAAATTAATTCTGCCAACCTGGTGGATGTAATCTTGGATATAGAAAATGCTTTTAATATTGTGATAGACAATGAATCCATGGAAAAAATGCTGACCGTAAAAGCTGCCATGGAAATAATAACTACCAAATTGAAGGAAAAGTGACCGGCAATGATATTGTAGATATAGCAACAGCAGCAGCAGAAAGCAACTGGAGGCGAAAAGGTTTTCTGGAAAAAATATTTACCCCACTAGAACAGCAATACATACAGGAAGCAAAGCAGCCCGACAAAACAGTATGGACATTATGGAGCATGAAAGAAAGTGCTTACAAAGTTTATACCCGGCAATACGGCGGACGATTTTTTGCTCCGCAAAAACTAAACTGCACCCTGCTTACCAATGTAACTGGGCATGTTTCAATTAATGAGACAATCTATAGCACCACAACTACTATAACTGACGGCTATATTTATACTATTGCAGTACCGTTGACAGCTGCAATAACAGAAGTAGTTAGTCATTGTTTTCATTGCAATCAACCTGCATTGGCAAAGCTGCAACAGCTTGTTTATAAAATAATTATTTCTTATTTTAGTACAAGCTCTGGCAAAGAGGAAAAACAACTTTCCATTACCAAAAACTCCGATGGTATCCCTTTCCTATTTTATAAAAAAGAAAAATTGAGCACCCCCGTTTCTATTACACACCACGGACAGTATGCAGCATTCACCATTTATTAAAAAAAAATTGATGAAATCATTTTTCGATTGGGCAGTTGAAAAATTAAAAGTGGACTGGAAACTTATCCTCCTTTATGCAGTAGTGTATTTCGCCTGGGGAGTAGCCATGAATTATTTTGGCAGCTATATGGAAATAGCAAAATTTACTTATTGGTGGCAGATAATCACCTGTTATCTGTTGTATATGATTCCAATTTCACTATTACTTCGGGGTTTACCTTTTCATGCACAGTATGCTTACGGGTTGGTAGCCATGGGTTTTCTGGAGTTTGGCGGTTATGCTCTCCGAAGCTCCTATGCCTACCCGGATAATATATTGGACAAAGCTTTAAGTCCGCAAAATTTCAGTTTGGCCATGGCGTTATTTTTTGCTCTCTACTTCCCAATCGGCAATTGGGGAGTTGGGAAAATTTACTTAGCCTTGTTCAAAAAAAAAATATATACCACAATCACTACGAATGGATTTCTCCATTCCTATTAACAACTCAAAAAAGTTAAATTTGCACCCTATCGCAATGCCATGAAAAAAATAATATTCGTACTGTCTTTTTGCATTTCCTCGTTAACTATTTCGGCAAGTCCCTTACTTGGCCTACTGCACAATATTGATTCGTTTCCCAAAGTCGCAGCCCGGCCATTCATTTTTGAAAATGCTTTTCGAAATGAACCAACATTTGAAGACCCTACTGTGTTTGCCCGATTTTATACAATTGAGGTTGGTAATATAAAAATAGAAAGCGGTACTCTTATAGCCTGCGATGCCAGCGACATGCATAATACCCTAGCTTTCACTGAAACGTTTCCAATTGGTGAATTTCCGGTTCAATTAGCCATCGTAAAAGGCGAACCCGGCGAATATGAATATGTGGCATATACCAGAATATTTTTTTCAAACAAACCTGTTAAAAATTGGGCTTATGCAGTAAGACCCGGCGAAGTTTTCAGGGCACCATCCGATACTATTACCCGTTACAAATGTGTCTTTTTGGGCGATATGGGTATGCAGTCAACCGTAATAGTAGATTCAGTGGCCAACAATCTTTTTATAAAAAAATCACATGTAGAATGGGGTGATGTTTTTGTAAGTAGGTTTAAAAAAACAGGCAAAAAAGCATTTATTCATTCCTTCGATACACATAACCTTGTTTCCGTTGCCACTTTTTTCAATCCTTGTTATGCCAGTTATATCGGGTATGATGATAAAGGCAAGCCATGCAGGCTGCTGCTTGACCCCGGCAATTTTCAGATTATGCGGTCACTGTTCTGAGCTTTTGTTTTCTATTTAATAAAGTAAGGTCAACTGTATAAAAAGAATCAGTTTCTCTTTATACAAACTGTATTTTTACTTGTCAATTGTTAAACCTTACAATCCTTTACATGAAAGTTAAAGCCCTATATCTTATTACTGCCATTGCTTTGTTAACCAGCTGTAATAACGCTACGAAAGAAGATGAAACTACAAGTATTAATCCCGAAATAGAAGATGTGGACGCACCTTTACCACCACAGGATTCTGTGCAGGCAAGAAAAGTAACCGAGAGGGATTATAACGTTACAAAAGATAATGCCTACAATGATATGTTTCTCGATAGCCTTGCTATGGAAAAATATATAAGTGACCGGCAACTCGGTGATAAGAAAATTGCACTTCGTTTCCGTAGTTTTTACAATGCAAGAAATTATCAATATGCATGGTTTTCTACCAAAGGATTAACAGAACAGGCCCGTTTTTTCTGGAACCAGTATGACTATGCAGTTACTCACCTAAAAGACACTTCGCTTGTCAGTTCTGTTTTTTACAAAGAAGCAGAACGATACCTGAACCAGGAAAAATTGACAGCCAACACAAAAGATGCCGGCATATTAAATACAGAGTTTGGTTTTACCGAACATTTTATCCGTTATATCAACAGCACTTATGAGAAAGGCTACGTAAAAAGAAAAGAGCAGGAAAAATTTATTCCAATAAAAAGAGAAGACCCCATTGCTATGGCTGATTCGCTGCTGAATAAAAAACACAGGGATGAAAAATACTATGAGCAGGTAAACGATATGTACGGTAATTTGAAAAAGAACCTGCAACTCTATCTCGGCATTGCAAAAGCCGGAGGATGGGGCACCATACCCACAGTCAAGGCGATTAAGAAAGGTGAAACGCAGACATCAATTCCTGCTATTAAAAAAAGATTGCAGCTTACATTGGATATGCCGGGCTATGACAGTAGCTCTGTTTTTACCGACACATTGGAATTAGCCATAAAGAAATTCCAAAAAAGACATGGCTACAAACAAAATGGTGTTATAACAGCTACCTTAATTAAGGATATGAATGTGCCTGCCAAAGAAAGATTGATGCAGATATTGTTGAATATGGACAGGATGAGGTGGTTGCCACAAAAACCAAAAGGCAACCTCATCATTGTAAACCTACCCGAGTTTATGCTGCGTGTATATGATGGCAATAAAATTTTGTTTGATATGGCAGTGGTGGTGGGCAAGGTTGGTAACAACACGATGGTGTTTAATGGCGACCTAAATCAGATATATTTTAGCCCTTACTGGAATGTGCCACAAAGTATTATTAAAAGTGAGATACTACCGGCAATAGCAAGAAACCCCGGTTATCTGGCTCGAAAGAATATGGAAAGGATTGGTTCGGGCATACGTCAGAAACCCGGCCCCGGCAATGCGTTGGGTAAAGTAAAATTTATTTTTCCCAATAGTTTCAATATGTATTTTCATGATACTCCGTCTAAAAGTTTGTTTGGTCAGGATAAAAGAGCTTTCAGTCATGGTTGTATTAGATTGAGTGAGCCACAAAAAATGGCGGAGTGGTTATTGAGAAATGATACTGCCTGGAATACAGAAAAAATAGTTTTTGCTATGAACCAGACAAAAGAAAAATTAGTAAAATTAAAAGACCCTATACCTGTTTTTATTATTTATTACACTGCGTGGGTAGATAATGACGGTGAAATAAATTTCAGGGATGATGTATATCAGCATGACAGTGAGTTAGTAAAAAAAATGTTTAGTACGATAACTCCTACAAATAAAGCGGTGAAAATTGACAACCTGAAAACGAATTAGTACAGTAATAAAGCATATTAACCGTTCATCCTAAATGCTGCTTCTTCAAGCAGCATTTTTTATTTAACCGCTGCCATAATTAACACCGGCTGTGCTAAACCAAAACTTATATTTTATGGTAAGGTATGTAATGTCCTTCTCTGTGCCGCCGGGCCGGCAACAATCCGCACAAAAAATAATTGACCTGTACTTTGATGCGTTATACAAGAACGGCCCCAGCGGTATGCGTAGTCAGTGCTATGCTGACTATGATAATGTCTGCAATTTTGTGCATATCAAAAGTTTTAAAAGGGAGTCAGTAGCTAACCAACATTTTAAATCGGGCACATTTAGGGGATATTTGCAGCAATTGGCTTCGCTGTGCGGAAGCACTCCGTCTTTTGCAAGGCTGGAGCAACAGCAAACATTTGAGTCAATTTATTAGCCCGAAAAAGTATAAACAAAAAAAGCCTGTAGAAACAGGCCCTTTACCATTAACCCTTTCCTTGAGAGAGAGCAAAGTACAAATAGATGTAGCGCAATATGAAAAAAATAGCCGAAATGGTCTTTCAGACAGTTGAAAGGGCTTTTTTTGAAGGTGAAATAAAAAGTGGGCGGGCTTTCTGTCATTTTATGGTCAATCGCAAAGGTGTCACCCAGTATTGAATTAGTTACAATTGAAAAAAGTAACAGCAAGATTCAACTGGTTTATTTTCGGCTTAAAATCGACCAGTCCTTACAAGTAAATCACTTGAAGCAATATTTAAAAGAAATTAACCGGGATAACAAAAAAAGTATTGGCTTATTTAACTGAATAGCGATAAAAAATTCTTGCAGAAGAAACTTCAATGAATATCGCTTTTGTTACTACTACTACTAATTGTAAATCGTATACTATCATAGAAGCGGATTGTATAAAATTTTAAACAATTCCATCTCAAATCCCCTAAATTTAGCCCTGAGAATAAACCTTTAAATTATGCACCGAGTTATTGTTCCTGTTGATTTTTCTGAAACTTCGCTGAATGCTGCCCGTTTTACAGCCAAAATGTTGGCGGGTAAAAAAGATACGGTGGCCATTCTTTATAATAATTACGAAAGTGAGGGGGATGAAGATGTGGTGGTAGGATACCAGGAAAGTTTGAAAAAAGAATTTTTGGCAGTAGGTGTGGAACAGGTGGAGTACGAAAATGAAATGGGAGGCGACCTGATTGAAAATATTGCTCGACTTGCCCACACCAGTAGGGCTACCCTGATTGTAATGGGCATTACCGGAAAATCGGAAGTACGGCAGGCAATGTTTGGTAGCAATACATTGAAATTGGTAGATAAAAATCTTTTACCGGTTATGATCATTCCTCCGGATGCTGCGTATAAAGGAATTAATAACGTTGTTTTTACTTCCGATTTTAAAGATGTGGAAGCCACCACTCCATCAGCATTAATATGTTCAGTACTGGAAATATTTAATCCAATGCTGCATATTGTAAATGTAAATAAAGAACATTACGTATCACTAACCGAAGAAATAGAACAGGGGAAAAAGGCATTCAGAGAAATGTTTAAATCTCTCAAAACAGAGTTTTATTTTCTTACAATGAATGATTTTTTTGAAGCCGTGGATAATTTCGTAAAAGACTATAATATTGATGTGCTAATTACCATTCCCAAGCACCAAAGTAATGCTGTATCGCTGTTTAAGTCCTCACATACCAAGCGGTTGGCTTATCACAGCCGTATTCCCATATTGGCAGCACATGAGTAGTTGTGTCTGAGATAAGGGGAATGCCCCTATCAACAATACTTGACTTCCCGGTAACAAATGTTTAGCTTTGTTCCAGTTTCATATATGTTACACTATTCAAAAAAACTGACCCGTATTTACACATTTGCCGAGCAATCTCTCCCGGCAAATTTTTATATCCCAGATTAATCAGCCACCACCACTTACGTAGCTACCCTTATCTGCTTGGCAAGCTTTTTTTTACCCCTGATTTTTATAGGATTGTTTTATTAACGATTGTATTTATGAAAAATATTAAACTGATAGAAGTGCCTTCGGAAATTGGTGCCGGCACCCGTGGCGCAAGTCTTGGCATAGAAGCCATAAAAATTGCAGCGTTGGATTTTATGAGTAATTTTTTTATTCATTTTCCCTCTGAAAAAATTCCGTCGGAAAATAAATTATTATATGAGCCAATTGAGTCGCCTTATGCAAAACGTATAAAAGGTGTTGCTTCTATTTACGACAAGGTTACCAAAGCCATCAGTGATGCTATGAAGAATAATTTCTTCCCTGTTGTCATCAGCGGTGATCATAGTACTGCCGGAGCTACTATTGCCGGTATTAAAATGGCAAAACCAAAAAGCAAACTGGGAGTCATCTGGATAGACGCACATGCAGATTTGCATACCCCTTACACCACCCCATCAGGCAATGTGCATGGCATGCCAATGGCTGCTTCTATTAATGAAAACAATGACGATTGCGCCGTGCATGATGTGGATGATGAAACAGCCAAACACTGGAACTACCTGAAAAATATTGGCAAAATTGCCCCCAAGGTGCTGCCGGAGGATGTGGTATTTATTTCCCTGCGGGATTATGAAAAAGAAGAACGCTACCTCATAGAGAAATACAATATGAAAGTAATTACATCCAAAGAAGTACGGAACAAAGGTGCTGAAAATGTGGTAAGGGCTGTAATACGCTACCTTGCTGATTGTACAGACATTTATATTTCATTTGATGTGGACAGCCTCGACTCTTCTATCTCCAAAGGAACCGGCACACCGGTAAGCAATGGGTTAAAGGAAAGAGAAGCAGAAGACCTTATCAGTAAGTTTATGCAGAACCGCAAAGTTTGTTGTTTTGAAATAGCAGAAGTAAACCCAACATTGGATAAAGAAAATCTGATGGCAGAAATTGCATTCAACATCCTTCAACGAAGTGTGAATGTGCTGATGATGAATTAAAAATTAATTATTGGGGAAAGGTCATTCGTAATCCTTCTTCAAAACTTACCGGATAATAACCCAGTTCGTTTTTTGCTTTGTCAACGATTAAGTTTGTTAATCTTGGTCTTTTAGCCGGCTGAGAAAAATCAGCTTCTGTTACCTTTTTAATGAGTGATTTATCTAATTGAAGGTAGTCAGCCGTCTTACAGGCCATTTGATACGGTGTAAGTACATCAATCCCTGACAAATGATAAATGCCGGTTGCTTTTTTTTGAATGATAGAAACAATACCAACAGCCAGGTCTTCTACATAGGTTGGAGTACGAACCTGATCATCAACTACTTTGTATTCTTCGCCTTTTTCTAATTTTTCTTTTACTACTGTCAGGATATTTCCCCATCCTGTTATTGGCTTGCCATACACTAATGAAGTGCGAACGATTGCCCAATCATGTTCATATTCCCGTACTGCATCTTCTGCTTCGGCTTTTGTTTTACCATAGAAATTAACAGGGTTTGAAATATGATCCTCTTTATACAAACCCTTTTCCCCGTCAAAAACAAAGTCGGTAGAAACATAAATGAAAAAAGCTTTTTGTTCTTCTGCATTCAACAGCATAGTAACCGTTCCTTCCACATTAGTCAAGTATGCTTGCCATTGCTGCTGCTCACAATCATCAGGCTTTGTCATTGCACCGGCATGCACAATTATCTCCGGCTTATACTTTTCAAAAATATCATGCACAGCAAACGGATTGGTAAAGTCCATGGCTTCATATTGATAATTTTTGATGCCGGTCACAGGCTCCCGGCAATCACCTTTACTCGTCGCTATAATTTCATGCTCCTTTTTCAGCAACTGCGCTATAAGATAATGGCCTAAAAAACCATTGGCGCCTGTGATGAGAATTTTCATTTCACAAATTTAGAAACAAGAAATCCTGTTCGAACAAAACAGGATTTAGAATAAAAGATTGCAACTATTCCTTTCCGCTTTATTTATTTTAAAATCCTTTCTTTGGCACAATCGCACCGGATTCCTTAAACGGCATTCCAAGATTATACATTACAAAACTCCAGATGTCAGTTGTTTCCTCTATTTGCTTATTGGTAGGCTTACCGGCCCCGTGTCCGGCATTAGTTTCAATACGAATAAGCATTGGGCTATTGCCGGCATTATATTCCTGTAATCTTGCTGCGAATTTAAACGAATGAGCTGGCACTACCCTATCATCGTGATCGCCGGTGGTTACTAATGTGGCAGGATAACTAACACCTTGTTTTAAATTATGATACGGTGAATATTTATACAAATAAGGAAACTGGCTGGCGGAATCTGCATTGCCATATTCAACAGCCCATCCCCAACCAACGGTGAATTTGTGAAAACGCAGCATATCCATTACTCCTACCGCTGGTAATGCTACTTTAAAAAGATCGGGCCTTTGTGTCATGGCTGCTCCAACTAACAAACCACCATTACTTCCGCCACGGATTGCTATCTTTTGGTTGTTGGTATATTTTTCCTTGATAAGATGTTCGGCTGCTCCGATAAAATCATCAAATACATTTTGCTTTTTCTCCAACATACCTGCCTCATGCCATTTTTCACCATACTCACTGCCACCCCGTAAGGTAACTGATACATAAATACCGCCCTGCTCCACAAAAAACGCATTGCTGGTACTAAAGCTGGGAGTGATAGGAATATTAAATCCCCCATACCCATAAATAAGAACAGGGTTTTGTCCGTTACGAATCATTCCCTTTTTATATGTAAGAAACATCGGTACACTAGTACCATCTTTGCTTTTAAAGAAAACCTGCTCTGTTACAAAATCATCGGTTTTTACTTTTACTTCTGTTTTGCGAAACAATGTTGACTGACCTGTAGCAATATTATACCTGTAAATAGAAGGTGGTGTACTGAAAGAAGAGAAGGTGTAAAAGAATTCTTTGTCTCCCTTTTCACCACCAAAACCACCGGCAGAACCAATGCCTGGTAAATTAATTTCTCTGACTAATTTACCATCATAAGTGTATTGATAAATTTTGCTGGAAGCATCTTTTAAATAACTGGCAAATAAATAACCACCACCCGTGCCTACACTCTGCAACGCTTCTTCTTTTTCAGAAATAATTGTTTTCCAATTTGTCTTACCCGAGTTTTTAGGATCAACCAATACCACTTGGTAATTAGATGCGCCATCATTGGTACGGATAAGTAACTTACTTCCATTGTTATCAATAAAATCTGGCTCTGTTGAAAAGCCGGGTATCAGCAATTTGAATTTTGTGTGCGAAGGGTCTTTCTTTTCCCAATACCATAATTCGCCACCGCTTGTTCCTTCTGAAATATTGAGGATAAGAAACCTACCATCTTCGGTAAGTCCCGCACCATGAAAACGATTGGGATGCTCTTTGTCTTCATACACCAGTATATCTTTCGACTGATCTGTTCCCAACTTGTGATAAAAAACTTTATGAAACTGATTTTGCTTGCTGAGTTTTGATTTTTCATCTGGCTTGTCATAACCACTGTAATAAAAACCATCATCACCATTCCAGTTAGCACCGCCAAACTTGGTCCATTCAATTTTATCTTTTAATATTTTTTTAGACCCTGATTCCATGACAAATATTTCCTGCCAGTCGCTACCAGCCACTGCAATCGAATAAGCAAAATATTTTCCTGTTTTGCTAAAGCTGGTTCCTGACAATGCAGCAATACCTTCCTTATTTAAAGTATTTGGATTTAAAAATTCAGTCGGTTTACCAGTCAATCCACTTTGACGGTACATTACCGATTGGTTCTGCAACCCGTTATTTTTATAATAATAATAATACTGAGCTTTTTTAAATGGAGAAGAATACCGTGGATAATTCCAGAGGTCCTCTAATCTTTTTTTAATCTTCTCCCGTTGAGGAATGGTGGAGAGATAATCAGCAGTTACCTTATTCTGGGTTTTAACCCATGCTTTAGTCTCTTCGCTGTTATCGTCTTCCAACCAGCGGTATGGGTCGGCTACTTTGGTGCCATGATAATTTTCCACCGTCTCCCCCTTCTTTGTTTCAGGATATTGTAATTGTGCAAAAAGGGTTAGTGGGGAAAGGAATAATAGAAAAGAAAATATTTTTTCCATAAAAATAATTTATACTGTTAAAGGTAAAGGAACCGGCTTCAAAATAAAAGTCCCCTTTACAGGAGGCTCTTAAACAGGATGGAATACATTTTTAGTGCTTTATTACCGTTGGTGCGCCTTCGGAAAGCCAAGTGGCAAATATTTCTGAAATTTTCCATTCCCGCCCTGCATACAACCGGGGGCTGTCAATTACATAGTCTAAAAATTTTATTACATCATCTGATACACACTCCGACATTACATACAATGTTTTTTTTCCTTTATAATCTCCGCTGTTTATTGGTTTATCAATAGAAGGATTATTCTCTATAAAATACTTGCCGGTAAATTTTATATCGGCTACTATAGAATCAATTATTTTTTTTTCATCTACTTGATTCCAATAGTTAAACACATTATACCTGTCAAAAAGTGGATCTTCATATACATCCTGCAAACGTATAAAATGAGATGCTATCCGGGGAATGCGGCCCTGATAAATAATTCCCTTATCAATGAACGTATAAAGCAAGTCACCTTTTTTCAATGGCAGCCCACTTTCATTATGTCCGATAGTGAAATAATAATAATCTCCTTTTATTAAGTGACATTTTCCATATCCTTTCTGAACAGCGTCTTCTTTCGACCCGTTATACACACCATACATTAACCCGAGTTGTTTATCCTTTATCGACCAGCCATCTGGCATTTGCACTTGCACCACCTTTGTGCTGTCATTTAGTTCTACGATGTAGTCTGTAATAGGAAATGCCCGCAACCATTTGGTACTATCTGTCTGGCAAAAACATTTTAGCGATAAAAAAACAAAGCTGGAAAAAATTAATTTTCGCATACCATTTTATTATAACACAAGATTATGCAGTTACTGTCCTTGCTTTTGTCAGGGTTAATGGGTATTTTTTAGAAAAATTTTATCAAGTCACCATCAAACAAGATGCAGTTCCGTTAATACTTGAATGGTATATTCGCTAATTGAATCAAACACACGTTAGTGTGTATCTGATACACAAATAAAATTTACTTATTTTTGATTTGTAGAATAAAGAAATGGAAAAGAAAATAACAAAGATTGGAGTTTTGACATCGGGTGGCGATTCGCCTGGTATGAATGCAGCTATCCGGGCAGTAGTCCGCACAGGTAATTATCATGGGTTGGAAGTGTATGGAATAATGCGTGGTTATCAGGGTCTTATTGAAGATGATATTTTCCGGATGGAGTCCCGTTCAGTTGCCAATATCATTCAGCGGGGTGGCACGATGCTGAAAACTGCCCGTTGCAAAGAATTTTTTGAATACGAAGGCAGAAAAAAAGCCTACGACAACCTTAAGAAAAGGGGGATTCAGGGCTTAATAATAATTGGTGGCGACGGTTCGTTCCGGGGTGCTGTAAAATTTAGCCAGGAATTCGATATTCCTTGTATTGGTTTGGCTGGTACCATTGATAAAGATATTCATGGCACTGATTTTACCATTGGTTTTGACACGGCTGTTAATACTGCTGTAGAAGCTATTGATAAAATCAGGGATACCATGGATGCCCACGATCGCATTTTTATTATTGAAGTAATGGGAAGGGATGCCGGATACATTGCCTTGCATAGTGGCATTGCCACCGGTGCTGAAAATATACTGCTACCAGAAAGAAAAACGGATATGGATGATATCATTGCTTCTCTGTTAGAAAAAGAACGCCGCAAAAAATTGGTGAACCTGATAGTGGTGGCTGAAGGTGATGGCTTTGGTGGTGCTAATGAGGTAGAAAAAATATTAAAAGCAAAGCTGCCAAAAGCAGAAATAAGGGTTTGTATTCTTGGTCATATACAAAGAGGTGGCTCACCAAGTTGTATTGACAGGTTGATAGCAAGCCGAATGGGCTACCATGCGGTAGAGTGCCTGCTGGAAGGACGGCATAATGTGTTTGTAGGAATACAAAATAATAAAATGCACTACATTCCACTTGAAAATGCAGTAAAGAATAAAGGGAAAATTAGTGAGGAGTGGATGAAGATTGTTAAGATATTAGCATCATAGAACAAGTTGCTGGTTGTTTATTAATAGTCACCGAAAATAAAACCTTCCAATAAACAATTAATAAACCGGCACAAAATAAGACCTGAAACAAGAAACTAAAAACAAGTAACCAGCAACCACTCATGGCAAAACACTCACAAAAGTATTATCACAAATCAATGAACCGGGAAGCCGGTATTGCACATATAAATCATCGCACCAAAATTGTTGCTACCGTTGGCCCTGCCTGTGACACTTACGATAAATTACTGGAGCTGGTGCAGGCCGGTGTAAATGTATTTCGTCTTAATTTTTCTCATGGCTCACATGAAGACAAAACGAAGATCATCGAACACATACGTAAGATTAATAAAACAGAACCTTTTAATATTGCGATACTCGGCGATTTGCAGGGGCCAAAACTGCGGGTTGGTGAAATAGAAGGCGGGCAAATGGAGATAATTGAAGGTGATATTCTTACGTTCACTAATGAAAAGGTAATAGGTAATAAGGAAAGAATTTATGTGTCGTACCCCGACCTTCATAATGATGTAAAAGTGGGGAACACCATTCTTATTAATGATGGAAGGTTGGAAGTTAAAGTTAAAAAAATTCTGAAAAATAATGATGTGGAAGTTGAAGTAATCATGGGCGGCATACTTTCTTCCAAAAAAGGAATTAACCTGCCTGATACAAAAATCTCTTTACCTGCATTAACAGTAAAAGACCTGGAAGATCTGGAATATATCATCGACCAAAAATTGGACTGGGTAGCACTTTCCTTTGTCCGAAGTGTAAAGGACCTTTCCATACTTCGTTTTAAATTAGATGAGAAAAGAAGTAAGACAAAGATAATTTCAAAAATAGAAAAGCCCGAAGCATTAGAAAATCTGCGGGATATTATTGTAGAATCAGATGCAGTAATGATTGCCCGTGGCGATTTGGGAGTAGAACTGCCGGTTGAAAAAATACCTCTGCTTCAAAAACAAATCATCCGTATGTGCCTGCACCGTGCCAAGCCGGTGATTGTAGCCACGCAGATGATGGAGAGTATGATTGACCTGAACAAACCTAACCGCAGTGAAATAACCGATGTGGCGAATGCGGTAATAGAAGGTGCCGATGCGGTAATGTTAAGTGCAGAAACTGCTGCCGGCAAACATCCCACCCTTGTTGTAGAGACGATGAGGAAGATAATTATTGAAGTTGAAAAATCTGGATACAATTATAACCGGGAAGATGAACTGGCACCACAAGCACACTCTCCATCTTTTTTAAGCGATGCGATATGCTATAATGCCTGCAAACTTGCCAAAGATGTAAATGCCGATGCATTAATAGGAATGACACAAAGTGGGTACACTGGTTTTGTACTAAGCAGCTACAGACCTAAATCCCCTATCTATATTTTTACAAAGGAAAAATCATTGGTAAATCAGTTAACGCTGAGTTGGGGTGTAAGGGCTTTCTATTATGATGAAGAAGAAAGCCTTGATGATATCATCTTTGACCAGATAGATATACTTAAAGAAAGAAGTTTTCTTAAAGTAGGAGACATTGTTATTAACACCGGTAGTACACCAGTAGATTTGCATGTGCCTACCAACATTATAAAGATTACAAAAGTGGAATAAGCTATTCCAACATTAGAGCTTTCTTATTTTTATATTCCTAAACTGCACTTCATTACCATGATCCTGCAAACCTATGCGCCCTTTTTTATAAGTGCCGAAGCCAGTCATAGTTTTAAACTTGCTACCCGCAACTAATTTTTTCCAGTTATCATCCCACAAAATGGTGGAAACAACAATTTCTCCATTCAGGTAAAGATCCAATTTACCATTCACACATTTTATCTCTGCATGGTTCCATTCATCTAAAGGCCTTACTGTTTCTTTTGAGGAGCTGATTAAATCATACAAGTCACCGGCACGGTGTTTTATAATTTTTGCATCTGCATGTCCATTGTTATCCAGTACCTGCATTTCCATTCCTGTATTCCATGGATATTCAAACTTTGCTTTGTCTTCGTTTATGTAGAAAATTATACCGCTGTTGCCGCCTTTGGCTATTTTCCAATCCAACTGCAAATGAAAGTTATCAAATTCTTCGTCAGTTACTATATCTCCACCTCCCTTTATCTGCCAGTTTTCCTTTTCAGTGGTATCAAGCATCAGGTTACCGTCTTTTATTTTCCAGGCAGTACCTACTGGTTCATTACCATACTTGTGCCAGCCCTTTGTAGATTTACCATCAAACAATAATTGCCAGCCGCTACTTTTCTCTTTTATTGTAAGATTGTTTTCTCCCATTGACTGTTTCGATGAATTGCAGGAAAAAATAAGCGTTGAAATGAGTATTAAAATGATTGCTTTTTGCATTGACGGTAGTTATTTTTTTAATAGAAGAATATATTTAACCATCGCCTCGGCATCAGGTTTTGAAACACCGGCATGTGGTGTCATCATCACTTCGCCCCAGTTTCCTTTACCGCCACTTATAATTTTACCAGCCAAGTAACTAACTACGGTATCGGAGGTGGCTGCATATTTATTAGCAACATCCCGGTAGCTTGGGCCGGTAACAGCTTCATCTACTTTATGGCAGGTAAGACAATCGCTGGCACCAATTAAAGCAAGTCCTTTTTCATAATCAGGATTGGCAGAATTATCTGCTACTGCTTCTTTTTTATCGGCGTCGGGCTTAACATCCCCTTCTGCTTTTTTATCGCCTTTCCCACCGCAGGATATTAATGTTGCGGCAACTATCATTGATAAAATAATTTTTTTCATAAATACGATTTTTTATGTCTGAAATATACAACTAAAAAGAGATCTAATCCAAACCTAATAACTTTCTGTTCGTTTTTTCATCGGCTACGCTGCCAGCAAAATCATCAAAAGCTTTTTCCGTTACCCGGATAATATTTTGCCGGATAAATTCCGCCCCTTCCATTGCCCCGTCTTCAGCATTTTTTATACAGCACTCCCACTCCATCACTGCCCATCCTTTATAATCATACTGGGCCAGTTTACTGAAAATAGATTTAAAATCTACTTGTCCGTCTCCCGGTGAACGGTAACGGCCAGCCCTGTTAACCCAACTTTGGTATCCGCCAAAAGTTCCTTGCTTTCCTGTGGGGTTAAACTCAGCATCTTTAACATGAAAAGCTCTTATCCGTTCATGATAAAAATCGATGTACTGCAAATAATCTAATTGCTGCAATACAAAATGTGAGGGGTCGTACAGCAAACAGGCCCTCGGATGATTATTTACTTCTTTTAAAAACATTTCATATGTAATGCCATCAAACAAATCTTCTCCGGGATGTATTTCATAACAAACATCCACTCCACACTCATCAAAATAATTAAGGATGGGTAGCCAGCGTCTGCCTAATTCTTTAAAGCCTTCCTCCACCAAACCTGCTGGCCGTTGTGGCCATGGGTGAAAAAGGTGCCATAATAATGAACCGCTGAAAGTGGCGTGGGCATTCAATCCTAAATTTTGCGAAGCTTTGGCAGCATACTTGACCTGCTGCACTGCCCATTCCGTTCTTGCAGCATTATTTCCCCGCACCTGCTCAGGTGCAAAGCCATCCCACATTGCATCAAAGGCAGGGTTTACGGCCACCATTTGTCCCTGCATATGTGTAGAAAGTTCTGTAATCTCAAGTCCGCAATCGTTAACGATGCCTTTTACTTCATCAGCATAGGTTTTACTTTCTGCTGCTTTTTGTAAATCAATAAATCTGGTGTCAAGTGTGGGGATTTGAACACCTTTAAATCCTGTTGCCTCTGCCCACAGGCAAATTGATTTCAAATTATTAAATGGCGCAGCTTCACCAGCAAACTGTGCAAGAAATATTCCGGGTCCTTTGATTGTTGTCATTGAAAACTTATTGATGAAAATTTTATATCTCAAACTTAGTCCACTTCTCGTTACTCTTTCCACTCTTCACCACATTTTCTATAAAAGCCATACCTCTTATTCCTTCATGTACCGATGGAAAATCCAGCCACTCTTCTTTTGGTTGTTCATTATTTATTTTTGCCTGTAATGTTAATGCAAAATTTCGATAAAGGTTGGCGAATGCTTCCAGATAACCTTCCGGATGGCCTGCTGGTGTGCGGCAATTATTACTGGCGAACGAATTAAGATAACCAGTGCCTGCCCGGTAAATCTCAGTTGGTTTGTCTAACCATTTTACCAATAAAGTATTTGCATCTTCCTGTTTCCATTCTATACCACCTTTTTCACCATACACTCTTATTTTAATATTGTTCTCTTCGCCGGCAGCTATTTGCGTAGCCATCAATACACCTGTGGCACCGTTATTAAATTTCAGCAGTACCGCACCATCATCATCAAGCATCCTTCCTTCCACTACTATATTTAGCTGGGCACACATTTCTGTTACTTCCAATCCGGTTACATACTCAGCAATATTAAAAGCATGGGTGCCGATATCACCCATAGAGCCTGCAGCACCACTTTTTTTTGGGTCTGTTCTCCAGGAGGCTTGTGCCTGCCCTGTGTTCTCCAGAAAAGTACTAAGCCATCCCTGCGGATATTCTACAAATACTTTTCTGATTTTCCCCAATGCCCCTGATTTCAAAAATTGTTTTGCCTGCTTTACCATTGGATAGCCGGTATAAGTATGACAAAGCAATAAACTAAGTCCGGTTGCCTTCACCTTTTCCTTTAATTGCTTAGCCTGTTCCAGTGAAAAAGTAATAGGCTTTTCAATCACTACATTAAAGCCTTTATCTAAAGCCATCATAGCAGGATCAAAATGGGCAAAGTTTGGCGTAACAATAGTTACAAAATCCAAACGTTTGTCAGTCAGGAGAGCAGCTTCTTTCTCCAGCATTACTTTGTAATCGGTATAAATCCTCTCTTCATCTAAAAATAAAATATGGCCTGATTCCACGGCTATCTCCGGATTAATACTCAATGCACCGGCCACTAATTCTATTTGTCCGTCCATATTTAATGCAAGGCGGTGAACAGCTCCGATAAAGGCATCTTTACCGCCGCCTATCATTCCCATTCTCAGTTTTCTGTTTGTCATTTCAAACGTTTGAAGTTACTATGTGTAAATAAAATGTGTTTAAGAAACATGAATGTGTGTTTAAAAATAGTACATTTAGTTTTCTTAATTATTTTTTTAACCAACCGATTTATAAACTTGCCTGCGTATGAAATCTACTGTCCGCATCAAATTATCCACCATGATGTTTTTGAACTTTTTTGTATGGGGCATCTGGTTTGTTACCATGGGGACATATTTAACTAAAGGGAATATTGGTGCAACTGGGGGACAGACAGGTCTTGCCTATGGTACACAATGTTTGGGAGCAATTATTGCACCGTTTATTATTGGTATGATTGCTGACCGCTTTTTTGCCGCACAAAAAATTCTTGGTGTATTGCATCTAGTTGGTGCCGGACTGCTTTATTATATTTCATCACAAACCAGTTTTGGTACTTTTTACTCTTTCCTGCTTATATATATGATTATTTACATGCCCACACTGGCATTGGTAAATGCAATCTCATTAAAGCAAATCAGCAACGCGGAAAAACAATTTGCAGGGATACGTCTTTGGGGAACCATCGGATGGATAGTAGCCGGATTAATAATCGGATGGATGGCCTGGGAAAAAGATCCAGCTTCTTTGAGTATAACATTTAAGGTATCCGCAATAATTTCAGCAGCCTTTGGTATTTTTTGTTTTTTCTTACCTGATACTCCACCTCCAAAAGCTAACCAACCTGTATCCATTGGAGAAGTGCTGGGATTAGATGCTTTAAAAATTCTAAAAAATAAAAACTATCTGATATTTTTTATTGCATCAATTCTTATTTGTATACCATTAGCCTTTTATTATGGACAGGCCAATCAATTTCTAAATGAAGCCGGAATGGAAGGTGCTGCGGGCAAACAAACAATGGGGCAAATGAGTGAGACATTATTTCTTTTTCTTATGCCGCTGTTCTTTGCCAGGTTTGGCACCAAGCAAATGCTGTTGATAGGAATGATTGCATGGGTGCTCCGATACGTTTTATTCGCATATGGTGATACAGGCGCAAACTTATGGATGCTTTACGCCGGCATTATACTGCATGGCATTTGTTATGATTTCTTTTTTGTAACCGGCCAGATATATACTGATAACATCGCAGGCCCAAGAGTTCGTTCTGCCGCACAAGGATTAATCACCTTGGCTACTTATGGTGTAGGAATGTATATAGGATTTTATATAGCAGGTAAATATGTTGATAGTTATAAAGTAGGAGAATCAATGCATGACTGGAAAACAATCTGGATATTTCCGGCTTTGTTTGCTGCCGGAGTTGCTTTGATGTTTTTTGTTTTCTTCAAAAATGAAAAGAAAAAATTACAAGCTGTATAACTAATGCAAAGACGTTTAGCAATAAAAAACATTCTGGCTGGTACAGCAGCACTATCATTTACCAATAAGTTAAATGCGGCTGATAATGGTATAGCAAAAGAAAATTTTCAATTCAAAGGCAATATCAATCATTCTGTTTGCCGCTGGACATATAGCCATCTGAAGCTGGATGAACTTTGTTTAGCCGTTAAGAAAATGGGCTTTTCTGCCATAGATTTAATCGGGCCCAAAGAATGGGACATTTTAAAAAAACATGGTATTGACTCATCCATGTGCAATGGAGCCGAAATAAGCCTTACAGAAGGATGGAATAATAAACAATACCACCCCACTCTTCTAAAAAATTACACCGACCATATAGAATTGGTGTCTAAAGCCGGTTACAAAAATCTAATTTGCTTTAGCGGCAACCGCAACGGTATGGATGATGAAACAGGGATGAAAAACTGTGCCGAAGGATTAAAGCAAATTATGACAGTGGCGGAGCAGAAAGGTGTTATCATACAGATGGAATTATTCAACAGCAAGGTTGACCATAAAGATTATATGGGTGATAAAAGTGCCTGGGGAATTGCCTTATGCAAAAAAATTGGCTCTCCAAATTTTAAATTGTTGTATGATATTTATCACATGCAAATAAATGAAGGTGATGTGATTCGGACTATAAAAAATAGTCATCAGTTCCTTGGTCATTATCACACTGCCGGTGTGCCCGGTAGAAATGAAATTGATGAAAGCCAGGAGTTATTTTATCCTGCGATTATGAAAGCCATTGTGGCTACCGGTTATAAAGGGTATGTGGCGCAGGAATTCATTCCTACGGGAAAAGAAAGTAAAGACAAGATGGCAGCATTAAAAAAAGCAATCAGGATTTGTGATGTGTGATATGCTGAGTAAAGAAAAGAAAGATGAACGGAGCACCGCAAGAAACGCTGATAATAATTACTACAGCTGGTAAAAAATAAACTTTAAAAATAAACTTTGATTATGGCAGATAATACTTATGATGCAATTGTAGTAGGCTCCGGCATCAGCGGAGGATGGGCCGCTAAAGAACTTACAGAGAAAGGACTTAAAGTGCTGCTGCTGGAACGGGGCCGCAACATTGAGCATATTAAAGATTACGTAAATGCTCAAAAAAATGTGTGGGAATTTCCGCACCGTGGCGAAAGAACACAGCAAATGATAAAAGATTATCCGGTACTTAAAAGAGATTATCCTTTAAGTGAACAGACATTAGACTATTGGGTAAAAGATAAAGAAAGCCCTTACACAGAAGTAAAACGTTTTGACTGGTTCCGGGGTTACCATGTAGGGGGCCGATCACTGATGTGGGGCCGCCAGAGTTATCGCTGGAACAAGTGGGATTTTGAAGCCAATGGCAAAGAAGGTGTGGCGGTGGACTGGCCTATCCGGTATGATGATATAGCCAACTGGTATAGCTATGCAGAAAAATTTGCAGGCATACAGGGAAGCAAAGATGGATTGGAAGTGCTGCCCGATGGTGATTTTATGCCGGCTATGGAACTAAACTGTGCAGAAAAAGATGTGAAGAAAAGATTAGAAGCCTATTATAAAGGCCAGCGTCATTTAATTATTGGTCGCAGTGCCAACATCACACAACCGCATAATGAGAGAACTAATTGTCAATATAGGGACAGGTGCTGGAGAGGCTGCCCATTTGGTGCTTACTTCAGCACACAATCTGCTACATTACCTGCAGCTATGAAGACAGGGAACCTTACACTCCGGCCGTTTTCTATCGCTACAAAAATTTTGTATGATAAAGATAAAAAAAGAGCAACCGGTGTGGAGGTATTAGATGCCGAAACAAATAAAACATACGAATTCAAATCGAAAATTGTATTTGTATGTGCATCTGCACTTAACTCTGCATGGGTATTGATGAATTCTGCTACAGATGTGTGGGAAGGTGGTTTGGGTAGCAGCAGTGGTGAGTTGGGACATAATGTAATGGACCATCATTTCAGAACTGGTGCTTCCGGAACGGTAGAGGGTTTCAGTGATAAATATGATTACGGTCGCAGGCCAACCGGAATATATGTACCACGGTTTAGAAATGTGTACAACGATAAAAGGGATTATCTCCGTGGCTTTGGTTACCAAGGTGGTGCAGGCCGTGGCCGTGGTGTGGAAGTGGCTGAATTTACTATTGGTGCTTCTTTAAAAGAAGCCATGAGTGTACCAAGCGATAACTGGAATATTAATTTTCTTGGTTTTGGAGAAATGCTTCCGCACCATGATAATAAAATTACTCTTGATAAAAACACAAAAGACAAATGGGGTTTACCTGTTCTTTCGTTTGATGTGGAGCTGAAAGAAAATGAAAAGAAGATGAGAGTGGATATGGCTAATGATGCCAAAGAAATGCTGGAAGCGTCGGGTGTAAAGAATGTGAGTACCTATGACTGGGGCTACACGGTAGGTATGGGCATACATGAAATGGGTACTGCTCGTATGGGCCGTGACCCGAAGACATCAGTACTTAATGGAAATAACCAGGTATGGGATGCTCCCAATGTGTTTGTAACAGATGGAGCCTGTATGACGAGTGCAAGCTGTGTAAACCCATCATTGACTTATATGGCATTAACAGCAAGAGCAGCTGATTTTGCCGTCAATGAATTGAAAAAAGGAAACCTATAATTTTAAAACTTTTTATATGGACAGAAGAGAACTTTTAAAAATGATAGCCGTTGTTACCGGCGGCGTTGTAATAGGCGGAGAAGTATTTTTAACCGGCTGTAAGACCGGAGCCAAAGCAGATGCTGGTTTTACTGCTGCTAATATTTCATTGTTGGATGAAATTGGTGAAACAATCATCCCTACTACTTCTTCTCCCGGCGCAAAAGCAGCGCAAATTGGTGAATTTATGAAAACAATAGTGACAGATTGCTATACAGAAAAGCAACAAACTGTCTTTACCAATGGCATTTCTGCACTGGAAGATGCCTGTAAAAAAGCAAACAGCAAATCTTTCATGGAATGTTCGCCGCAGCAGCGTCATGACTTCTTAGTAAGTCTCGAAAAAGAAGCAAAGGCATATAATACTAAAAGAGATGCAGATGATAAACCTCTGCGAGAAGCGAATGAACAAAAGAACAGCACTATTTCCTGGAAAGATCAGAAGGAATTTGAAGGTGGTTCGTCCCATTATTATACCATGATGAAGCAGTTAACCATTTGGGGCTACTTCACTTCTAAGCCCGGTGCCACACAGGCATTACGGCATATAGCTGTACCGGGAAAATATGATGGTGCCGTTCCTTTTATCAAAGGTGATAAAGCCTGGGCTGAATAATAATTAGTACTGATTCAAACTGACAATAATGAAATACAACCGCAGAAAATTTATACAACAAACAGCTGGGATCACTTCAGGCTTTGCCCTCGCATCGCTGGCTGGTAATAGTTTATTTACAAGTGATTTTTTTGAAGAAAGAAAAAAGCTGAAAGCATTTGGTCTGCAGCTGTACACTTTGAGGGATGATTTTCCTAAAGACCCTAAGGGTGTTCTAAAACAAATAGCAAATTTTGGCTACAAACAGATAGAAAGCTATGAAGGTAAAGACGGTATGTTTTGGGGAATGGGTAATACTGGTTTTAAAAACTATATGGATGAATTAGGAATGACAATTGTGTCTAGTCATTGTGATATCACCAAAGACTTTGAACGCAAAGCCAATGAAGCTGCTGCTATTGGTATGAAGCACCTTTTCTGCCCGTACAAAGGCCCGCAAAAAAAATTAGATGATTTTAAAAAATTTGCTGACGAATTTAATGCCTGTGGCGAAATATGTCGCAAAGCTGGTATCCGGTTTGGTTATCACAACCACGACTACTCCTTCAAAGAAATGGAAGGACAATTGCCGCAAGATGTAATGATGAAAGGCACTAACCCTGATACCGTAGATTTTGAAATGGATATTTATTGGGTAGTAACGGCTGGTCATGATCCCATTGCTTGGTTTAAAAAATATCCGAACCGTTTTAAATCTTGTCATATAAAAGATCGTTCAAAAAACCTGGTAGCAGACAATGGTAAAAACTCAACAGACGTTGGTACCGGTTCTATTGATTTCAGTAAAATATTAAAGTCGGCCTCTAAGTTGGGTATGCAATATTATATTGTAGAACAGGAAGCATATCCAATTGGCACACCGCTACAGTCTGTGCAGGTGGATGCGGAGTATATGAAGAAGTTGAAGATTTAGAAATGTGATGATTCAACTACAGCCCGGCTTTTTTGTTTTTTTTCTTTTTTTCTGGTTTAATATCCTGTAGAATCACTTCCTTCATTCTTACTG
>JANORJ010000444.1:0-1530 GCA_031415255.1 Chitinophagaceae bacterium
ATTTCAACCAACGAATTTTTAAGCGGCGTTTTACCATCTTTTGCAAAAACGGTTCCGCTAAAATGAAGCAACTGCCCTTTTGTTCCTTGCTGTACCAAATCCGTGCGGAATGGTGCACCGGGACGATAGAATGGCCCAAGAATATCAGTTGTGGTTGGATCTTCTCCAATAAAGCTAGTACCATCCCATTTAATTTTCCCAAATACCCCGACACTCATAGCAATGAGTGATGAATTGTAAATAAAATTTCTTCTTTTCATGTTGAAATGATTAGGTGGTTAATAAAACTCAGAGGGTGAGAATTAATTGGCAGTATTCAGAAGGGATGAATTGAAATGTTTGGTGAGAGAAAGTTAGGAAAATAATGGGAAAAGAGTTTTAAATCTTTGCCTCTGGTTGAAGCATAGTTTTGTCGTATGAAAGAAAGTGGAAGGGAATTACTAACTCTTTATAATGTCGTTGATAATTTTAAGGTGGTGATAGGTATGAATAGCTATTATCCTGCGAGCCTTTTCTACCTGTAAGTCACCAAAAACAGGATGGGTAAAAAATTTGTTCGGGCTTAGTTGTTCAAATAATTCAGCTTTCTGTTTCGCCTTTTCTATCAGGCCTTTGATATTGGCCAAGTTTGTTTCATCGGCTGGTTTAACAGAATCGGGTACTTTGGCTTTGCCTCTCGGAATTTTTCCCAGTGTTAAAACAAGCGAACGTTTGAAATTGAATTTTCCTTTGTACTCATCCGGGTTGGAATGTTCAACAGCCGTTATCATTTTTATCAACGCCAACAAACTATGTTCCAGGTGCCAGCCAATTGATACTTGTGAAACAGTTTCGTTCTTTTGCTCGATGAAAGGGAGTTTATTTTCTAACTCGTTTATTAAGGTGAGTAAGCTTTTCATTTATTTGTGTTTTGGTAAAATTACAGGAAGAAGCGATTAGCAAACCTTTGGTTATAATGACTGTGATATTCCTATCCAGTTATCTGGCGGATAATAAACTTTAGGGCTTTTTCATCTATTGTATCCATATCAGCTTTATCATAAATAGTAAGCAGATAAACTTCGTTATTCTTATCTATTCTAAAAGTAATAATACGCATACCGCCGCATTTCCCTCTACCCTTGCTCTTAACGGCCATACGGATTTTGTAAGTGTTGTTACCAAGCGGTGTTCCTAAGTCAGGTTGTTCGCTTAAATGAACATGCAGCTCAGCTAATTCTTTCTTTAACGAAGGATATTTTTTAATTAATCTCTTTGCATGTGACTTGAAAATGGCCGTGGGGATAACATTATAGCTCATGCAAAAAATCCTGAAGTGATTGCTTTTTTGTTTTTCCCTGTTGCATCTTTTTTACATCTGCAAAGGCTTTGGTTAAGTCAGATTTTAGGCTGAGCATTTGCTCATATTTATTAAGCTTGTTCATCAGCTTTGTCCATTGAGAAATGGGAAGCTGAACGGCTCTTGGCTGCCCTTTATGGTTATTTATATAACTGACTGCTGTTTTCATACTTAAAATTACATTTTTATTT
>JANORJ010000445.1:0-3395 GCA_031415255.1 Chitinophagaceae bacterium
TGGAATGACCTGAAAGCAAATGTGTTTGTAAAAATCCTCTCTGTTTTCAATATTCTTAGCCTGGGACATTATTATGTGAATGTTATTTTCTATTCCTTCTTTACTCTCTTTGGAGCTGTTGCCATTTACCGGGTGATGACAGATGTTTTTCCAGGAAAAAAAACTGTCATATTGCTGGCTACCTTTCTTGTTCCTTCTTTTTTATACTGGACAAGTGGCATTCATAAAGAAGGTCTCATTTTCACCGGCATAAGCGTTGTGGTGTATTGTATTTATTTTGGCACCAAAGAAAAAAGTTTTGGTTTCAAACGAATATTTTGCCTCATTGCGGGATTGTTACTTGTATTGGCTCTCCGCAATTTTCTTATCGCCATACTTGTCCCAGCAATAATTTGTTGGGTAGCTGCCAACCGATGGCCTAAATATGGTTTGGCAATATTCAGTTCTTTGTATCTACTATTTGGAATTTTATTTTTTACAGCCCGGTATGTTAACCCCCAGCTCGACTTTCCACAGGCGGTAGTTACCAAACAACAAGATTTTAAAAAACTGCCTACCGGCGGGTCTACCATCCCCATGAAGGATCTGGAACCTACAGTTATTAGCTTTTTAAAAAACACACCTCAGGCGATAAATCTGTCAACCATACGTCCCTACCCAAATGATGTGCGGCACTTACTGTCCTTAGCAGCCGCCATTGAAATCAATATACTTCTGTTACTGTTTGTGTTGTATTTATTCTTGCGAACAAATGGAAAAAATAGTTCAGCAAAAAACCTCATGTACTTCTGTGTATTTTTTTCAATAACTATGTTGCTTGCTATCGGTTTTAGTGTAAATAATCTTGGTGCTATTGTGCGTTACCGGAGTATAATTATGCCCCTATTAGTAATCCCTATGGTTGTGCAGATAGACTGGAAAAGACTGGGATCTATCATTTTTAACAACATTAGAAATAAAAATAATGTGAATAATTCCGTTTAAAACTATACATTTTTATTTTTTTTCGCCGATTTTTACATTTTTTTCCACAATTAGGGCAATAAATCACACAATTAATAAAAAAAATTGGCATAATTGTCGTAATGTGTTTGTTTTGCAGAAAAATATAAAACATGTCACTTCGTTTTAATGCAATTAACAACCTTCTCACCAACGAAGATGTAAAGGTGGATGGTTCAGCTAAAATCACCAGCATCTTTGGTAGCAATGTTTTTACCCTAAAAACTGCCCGTGAATTTTTGAGTGATGAGGCTTTCAAAAGCCTTCAATCATCTATCAAAACCAGCCAAAAAATTGACAGGGCAATGGCCAACCAGATTGCCAATGGCCTTCGTGCCTGGGCAGAAAGTAAAGGTGTTACTCACTTTACACACTGGTTTCAACCGCTAACCGGCACAACAGCAGAAAAACATGATTCATTCTTTACGCTAAAAAGTGATGGCACTCCTATCGAACAATTTGAAGGTGATGCACTGGTACAACAAGAACCTGATGCTTCTTCATTTCCAAGTGGTGGATTGAGAGCAACTTTTGAAGCAAGAGGTTACACCGCATGGGATCCTTCTTCTCCTGCTTTCATTATGGAAATAGGCGGAGGTAAAACATTATGCATTCCTACCATCTTTGTTTCTTACACCGGTGAATCATTAGACTATAAAGCCCCTTTGCTAAAAGCATTGGACGGATTAAATAAAGCGGCTGTAGATGTTTGTAATTATTTTGATAAAAACGTAACAAGAGTAACCGCTACTTTAGGTTGGGAACAAGAATATTTTGTAATAGATGAAGCATTGTTTAATGCAAGACCTGATCTGGTAATGACAGGAAGAACTGTGTATGGACATAACTCTGCCAAGAACCAACAATTAGAAGATCATTACTTCGGCTCTATTCCCGAAAGAGTGTATGCCTACATGAGAGATTTTGAAACTGAATCATACAAATTAGGTATTCCTCTTCGTACAAGACATAATGAAGTAGCACCTGCACAGTTTGAGTGTGCACCGATATTTGAAGAAGTAAGTGTGGCTGTTGACCACAACTCATTGCTGATGGATGTAATGGAAAGAGTGGCCCGCCGTCACAACTTAAGAGTACTGCTTCATGAAAAACCATTTGCCGGCATCAATGGTAGCGGTAAACATAATAACTGGAGCATGGCGACTGATACAGGAGTTAATTTATTAGCTCCGGGTAAAACGCCAAAGACTAACCTAATGTTCCTTACCTTCTTTGTAAACACTATCAAAGCTGTACATGATTATGCAGATGTGTTAAGAGCATCTATAGCTTCTGCACCTAACGACCACCGCCTTGGTGCCAATGAAGCACCTCCTGCTATCATTTCTGTTTTCATTGGGCAGTATCTTTCCAAAGTGTTGAATGACGTAAAAGAACGAGTGTCTGATAAAATGGATGAAACTGATGAGAGCCTATTGAAGATTGACATTCATAAAGGTATTCCTGAATTGCTGATGGACAACACAGATCGTAATCGCACATCTCCTTTTGCTTTTACCGGAAATAAATTCGAATTCCGTGCTGTAGGTTCCACTGCCAATTGTGCTAACCCAATGACGGTGCTTAACACCATCATGGCTGATACATTAAAACAATTTAAAAAAGAAGTAGACGAACTGATTGGCAAAGGCGAGAAAAAAGAAATTGCCATTATGCAAATCATCCGTCAATACATTGTGGCGAGTGAAAAAGTATTGTTTGAAGGTGATGGCTATAGCGAAGCATGGGCAAAAGAAGCAGAAAAAAGAGGATTGGCAAATGTAAAAACCACTCCACTTGCACTTGATGCGATGGTAACAGAAAAAGCCAAGAAATTATTCGAAAGCAATAAAATTTACACCCACAGTGAATTGGAAGCAAGACATGAAATAGAGCTGGAAAAGTATATAAAGAAAGTACAGATCGAAAGCCGCATTATGGGTGAACTCGCTACCAGCCATGTGTTACCAGCTGCTATCCGCTATCAAAACCTGCTGGCAAATAATATCAAAGGTTTAAAAGATGCAGGCTTAGCCGAGCCTTCGTACAATAATCAAAAGCAGATATTGGAAAAAATATCTGAGCATATTAACAAAACAAGTGACCTCGTAGAAAAAATGATTGGGGCAAGAAAGATTTGTAACAATATGGGCGACACCAGAACAAAAGCCATCGGTTACCAAAGTCAGGTAAAGGATGCCTTCTTTGATGACATCCGTTACAATGTTGACAAACTTGAATTATTAATTGATGACAGAGAATGGTATTTACCAAAATACAGAGAATTACTTTTTTTGAGATAATTAAGTGAGGAGTTTTATTGAAAAAAACCGTCCCGTTTGAAACGGTACGGTTTTTTATTACAAAAAATCCCGGCAAAAAAACACCGGGAT
>JANORJ010000446.1:0-4400 GCA_031415255.1 Chitinophagaceae bacterium
CGGTGGTGCAAGAAGAGATGAAGAGAAAGCAAGAGCTAAAGAAAGGATTTTTTCTGTACGAGATGAGTTTGGACAATGGAATCCAAAACTACAGCGACCAGAATTGTGGAGCACTTTCAACGGAAGAATACATAGAGGAGAAAATGTACGTTGCTTTCCTATCAGCAACTGGACAGAATTAGACATTTGGAATTATATCCGCAAGGAAAATATCGGCTTGCCTTCTATCTATTTTGCTCATGATAGAGAAGTGATAGAACATGAAGGACAATTAGTTGCGATGAGTGAATATGTACAGCCATCAGCAGAAGATAAGATTGTAACAAAAAGAGTTCGCTATAGAACAGTTGGCGATATGACATGTACGGCAGCGGTAGAATCAACTGCATCTAATCTTAATGAAGTGATTAATGAAATCATCGCCACTAAAATCAGCGAAAGAGGTGAAACGAGGATAGATGATAAAGTAACGGAGGCTGCAATGGAGGATAGGAAGAAGAATGGATATTTCTAGTGGTGAATAGTGAATAGTGAATGGTGAACTGTGAATGGGTTGCTTATAACCCCTAAGGGGTTGAATTTGAATAGCCCCCGATGAAATCGGGGGAAGGAAATCGAAAAACGTATTAGAATCCGCCGGTTGGCGGAGTTCAATAAAGCAAATTGAATTGAAAGATTGATAAGAAATATCAGGGTATTGCAAAATGCTAAATAGAATTACTACAGTTGAAGAGTGCGACGCAACAAAAGATGATAGTAGCAATACAGCTGATAAAAAAAAATAATTTTTAAAAAGTTGACAATGGATTTACTACGATTTATAACAGCAGGAAGTGTAGATGATGGCAAAAGCACATTAATTGGTCGCTTACTGTACGACAGTAAAAATATTTTGATTGACCAGTTAGAAGCATTGGAAAAATCTACCAAGAACCGCACCGATGGTTCAGTGGATTTAGCATTGCTGACGGATGGCCTGCGGGCAGAAAGAGAACAAGGCATTACGATTGATGTGGCGTATCGTTATTTTACCACGCCGAAAAGAAAATTCATTATCGCTGATGCACCCGGCCATGTGCAATACACCAGGAATATGATTACAGGAGCATCGAATGCCAGCCTGATAATTATTTTGGTGGATGCAAGACAAGGTGTGGTGGAGCAAACCCGCCGTCATTCTATCATTGCGTCGTTGCTGAAGATTCCACATATGGTAGTAGCGATTAATAAAATGGATTTGGTAGAGTATTCACAGGATGTTTACAACAATATCGTAATTGATTATGCTGATGTAGCAAAACAATTAGGTTTAAAAGATGTCACTTACATTCCGAT
Source organism: Chitinophagaceae bacterium (assembly GCA_031415255.1). GTDB lineage: Bacteria > Bacteroidota > Bacteroidia > Chitinophagales > Chitinophagaceae > JJ008. The sequence goes on from JANORJ010000446.1 coordinate 1,336, forward strand.
GAGTGCATTGAACGGTGATAACATCGTTGATAAATCAGAAAAGATAAATTGGTACGAAGGAAAGCCGTTGCTGGAATTTCTGGAAGATGTGAAACTGGGTAATGATATTAACCATACAGATGCCCGTTTCCAGGTGCAGTATGTTATTCGTCCGCAAACAGAAGAATTGCATGATTACCGGGGCTATGCAGGAAAAATAAGCAGTGGTGTTTATAAAAAAGGTGATAAGGTAAAAGTGTTGCCTGCCGGGCATGAAACAACTATTGCTAAATTAGAAGTTGGTGGGGTAGAAGTAGAAGAAGCATTCGCACCACAACCAGTAGTAATACAATTGAGTGAAGATATTGATATCAGTCGTGGCGATACAATTGCAAAAATTGATAATCTTCCTGAAGTTGGAAATGAGTTAAATGTATTATTGTGCTGGTTAGATGATAAACCATTGCAGCCCGGTAATAAATATTATTTGCAGCACAACAGCAGACTGGTCAGGTCAGTGGTTCGGTCAGTAGAATATAAATTAGATGTAAATACGTTACAGCAACAACCAGTAGAAGGTGGGGTGAAATTAAATGAAGCGGTAAAAGCAGTTATTAAAACAGCTTCGCCATTGGTGTATGATTCGTACGAAAAATTAAATATAAATGGCAGTGCCATATTAATAGATGAAACGAGTAACAGCACTGTTGCGGCTGTTTTATTTCAATAAAGGCAAATATGATTTATACCCGGGAAAAGTCAAGTGTACTTACTACTACAAGTCAAGAATTACAGGCTGATAATGATTTATTAGCTGATGAAATAATTGTAATTCCTGTGGAGGCTAATCAACATGCAGAATTGTCTGAAATTTTACATGGTAATATTCGTAACGAAAGAAAGTGGAAACGTATTGCCACTTATTCCCTGGTCTTATTTGCTTTACTGATTGTTGGATTTTTTGTAGTAAGGTATGTCGGTTATGCCACACTTTCTTCTATTATACAATCGATAAGATCAAGTATTGATAAATCGTTTTATCTTTTTATGATAGCAGGATTCTTTGCACAATTAGTAGATGGTGCTGTTGGTATGGGCTATGGAGTTACAAGTACCAGCCTGCTGATGAGTATGGGAGTAAGTCCTGCAGCAATAAGTGGCAGTGTACATACGGCAGAAATATTCAGCAGTGCGGCTAGTGGTTATAGCCATTATAAATTTGGTAACGTCAATAAAAAACTTTTTAAAGTTTTAGTGATTCCAGGTATTGCAGGTGCAATTGCAGGGGCAGGTGCATTGGTATGGCTGGGAGATAAATATGGAGATTTAATAAAGCCATTTTTAGCAGTTTATTGTTTGTTTCTTGGAATCAGAATCTTATACCAGGCCTATAAAAAAGAGAAAAGAAATAAAAAAGTAAAGAAAGCTGGTTGGTTGGCAGGTGCTGGCGGTTTCCTCGATAGCTTTGGTGGTGGTGGTTGGGGGCCGTTAGTAACAAGTACACTTATTGCTAAAGGCAGAAGCCCTCAATATGTAATTGGCAGTGTAAGCCTGAGTGAATTTTTTGTAACCCTTGCCAGCGCTATGTCTTTTTTTGCTTTCATAGGCATTACTCATTGGCAAATAATTGCCGGCCTCATGATAGGCGGTGCTATTGCAGCACCTCTGGCAGCAAAGCTATCGGGGAAATTGCCTTTGAAAACTATGCTTATTTGTGTCGGGGCAATGGTTATTATCTGGAGCCTTCGGATTTTAGTAAAAGTATTGATTTGATACAGAATTAGCCTTCAAGCATTACTCGCTATATCTTTGCACGAATAATATTTGATATACTAAATTATTATGGCAAAGCATCCAGAAACAAATGCAATCCGCATTCAAACATCACAAACAGAACAGAAAGAACATTCTACACCGCTGTTTTTGACAAGCAGCTTTACTTATGAGTCGGCTGAAGATATGGCCGCTGCTTTTGCTGATGATACATTAGATGTAAATATTTATTCCAGATTTTCTAATCCAACGGTGGACGAGTTTATCAATAAGATTACAATACTCGAAGGTGCAGAAGATGGCGTAGCTACCGGAACAGGTATGGCGGCCATCTTTGGAACCTTCATGACATTTTTAAGTAAAGGCGACCACATCATTTCTGCTTCAGCCGTATTTGGTTCTACACATACTATTCTTACGAAGTATTTACCGAAGTGGGGCATTGAGTCTTCTTACTTCGACATAAACAAACCGGAAAGTATTACCGCATTGATAAAGCCTAATACAAAAATGCTGTATATAGAAACGCCAAGTAATCCCGGTTTGGATATTATAGATATTGAAGTCGTTTCAAAACTTTGTAAGCAACATAATATTTTGTTCGTGGTTGATAATTGCTTTGCCACACCTGCCGTACAACAACCTATTCAGTATGGTGCTGATTTGGTTTTACATTCTGCTACCAAATTTATTGATGGACAAGGAAGAGTATTAGGTGGGGTAGTGGTTGGTAAAAAGGAATTAATTAATCAACTGTATTTGTTTATCCGCAACACCGGGCCTTCGATGAGTCCATTTAATGCATGGGTGTTGACTAAAAGCTTAGAGACGTTATATATTCGCATGGACCGACATGCAGATAGTGCTTTGAAGATTGCTACTGCTTTACAAAATCATCCGCAATTGTCAGGAGTAAAATATCCTTTTCTTGAAACACATCCACAATATGCTATTGCCAAAAAGCAAATGAGTAATGGCGGTGGAATTGTAACCTTTGAATTAAAGGGCGGCATTGAAAGCGGAAGGAAATTCCTTAATGCGCTGCAAATGTTATCCATGACGAATAATCTTGGTGATAGCAGAAGCATTGCTTCACATCCGGCAAGTACTACACATTCTAAATTAACAGAAGAAGAAAGGAAAGCTGTAGGAATTACTCCCGGCCTCATTCGTATTTCTGTAGGATTAGAACATCCTGAAGATATTTTGAATGATATCAAACAAGCATTGGATAAATGTTGATTAGAGAAAAATTATTTCTTTCTCCATTTAGTCAGTTGCTGTAAGGTTGCTCTCATGTCTTTTGGTAACTC
>JANORJ010000447.1:0-3336 GCA_031415255.1 Chitinophagaceae bacterium
AGAAGCTGAAGCTCTCGTTAAGAAATATGATAAGCAAAGTGAAAACGTAAAAAATAACCGGGAGTTTGAAGCTATCAATAAGGAAACGGAGATGCAGCAACTGGAAGTGAAGCTGGCAGAGAAGCATATAAAAGATGCTACAGAAGAAATAGCTGAGAAAGCTGTGGCATTGGAAAAAGCCAAAAAGAATGTGGCCGTTAAAGAAGGGGTGCTGTCTACTAAAAAGGGCGAGCTGGAAAAAATTATAACTGCTAACTAAAAAGAAGAAAAACATTTTAATAAACTGGCAGCCGAGGCAAAAACACATGTTGACACCCGCCTGTTAGCCAGTTATGAAAAAATTCGTAAAAGTTATCGCAATGGTTTAGCAGTTGTCTGTGTGGAAAGAGATGCTTGTGGTGGTTGTTTTAATGCAATTCCCCCGCAAAAGCAAAGTGAAATCAAACAACATAAAAAAGTAATAATCTGTGAGAACTGCGGTCGTATCCTTGCTGATGAGGAACTGCACAGTGCTGTAGAAATAAAATAAATTTATCACAGATTTTATAGATTAGTCTAGATTAAAAAATTTAATAGCTGCCATTGGCAGCTATTTTTTTGTAACCATAGAAAAGGCAGGCCACAGATTACACAGATTTACACAGATGAATACAATGCAAGCAGAGATGGATAGAATTATTATTACCGGAAGTAATCTGATTTTCATTTAATTGAATTCATTGGTTTTCTTTGTGGCAAAAAAGCTGCAACAGTAGCTAATCCGTGTAAATCTGTGTAATCTGTGGCAAAAAATTGTATTTACTATACTCAACTATTGACAGCAAAAACCTAATTTGCTTTTCTAAATGCTCACCCAGCTTTCCATACATAACTATGCTATCATTGACGAATTGGAAATTTATTTTTCCAACCAGCTCAATGTAATAACCGGCGAAACTGGTGCCGGTAAATCTATCATCGTTGGTGCATTGGGATTGATATTGGGAGAAAGAGCCGACTCGACCGCCTTAGTAAACAAAGAGAAGAAATGTATTGTGGAAGGGGTGTTTGATGATGCCAATAAAAAAGAATTAAAACATTTTTTAGCGGCAAATGATTTTGACAGTAATGAAGATCTGGTAGTAAGAAGAGAAATTGGTACTAATGGAAAGTCAAGAGCCTTTATTAATGATACACCAGTCACCCTTTCACAATTAAACGAACTAAGCAGTTTGCTAGTTGACCTGCATCAGCAGTTTGATACGATGGAACTCGGCGAAAGCAATTTTCAGCGGGAAGTGTTGGATGCACTGGCCGGGCATGGTGCTGTTATAGGAGAATATCAAACTATTTTCCGGCAGTGGCAGCAGATAAAAAAAGAAACCGAAGTACTGAAAACACAGAAACAGCAGTTTGATAAAGAAGCTGATTACAATCGTTTTCAGTTTACTGAATTAGAAGAAGCCGGATTTAAAGAAAATGAACTGGAAGAAATTGATAACGAACTAAAGCTGTTGAATAATTCTGAAGGCATCAAAGCCGCACTCAGTAAAGTGTATGTAGAATTGAAAGAGAGTGAAACACCAATGGTGCAGCAAATAAAAATATTGTTTAATCAGTTGAATGTATATACTTCCTATCATCCTGATTTACCCGCATTATTGCAGCGGTTGCAATCCACACAGATAGAACTACAAGATATTGCTGATGATGTGGATCGTATCAGCAACCACATTAACTATGACCCTAAAAAAATTGAACAGCTCAATGAACGATTATCGCTGGGATATAAACTTCAAAAGAAACATGGTGTTAATTCTACCAATGAATTGATAGCCTTGCAAAAGCAATTAGAAGAAAAACTACAGGCGGTATTAAATATTGATGAAGCAATCAGTCAAAAAGAACAGGAACTCATAAAGACATATCATCAAGCATCTCTTCTGGCCAAAAAAATATCAGATGGTCGCCACAAACAAATAAAACCGTTAGAAGATAAAGTAAATAAACTGTTGCAACAGGTAGGCATGCCCAATGCAAAACTGAAAGTTGATATTAAATCATCTGAGTTAGCTGTTGTTGGCAGCGATGCTATTGATTTTTTATTTGATGCTAATAAAAGCGGACAATTTCAACCTGTTAGGAAAGTGGCCAGTGGTGGTGAACTGAGCCGCCTGATGCTTTGTATTAAATCATTGGTAGCACAGTCTATTAATTTGCCCACTTTAATATTTGATGAAATTGATACCGGCATCTCTGGCGAAGCAGCAAGACAAGTGGGATTAATTCTTAAAGACCTGGCTACCAAGCGGCAAGTAATTTGCATTACCCATCAGCCACAGATAGCTGGCAAAGCAGATGCACATTTCTTTGTGTATAAAGAAATAGTAAAAGATAAAGTGAAAACAAATATCCGCCAGTTAACTACTGAAGAAAGAATAACAACCATTGCTAAAATGCTAAGCGGGGAAAAACCAACAGCTGCTGCTATAGAGAATGCAAGAGAGATGGTTGTGAATTGATTTTTAGCCACAGATAAACATAAATGAACACAGATTAAAATAACCGTAGTGGAAGTTTACTTTATTTGTTTAAGCCTAATAAATTTTTAAAAAAGTATAGGATAGCCAGTAGGTTGACTTTTGTATTCATCTGTGTTAATCCGTGTAATCTGTGGCCAAACTGTATTTATTTCCTGCCAAAAAGTATTAATCCCACGCCATCTCTACTTCGTAAACTTTCGTTTGCATCGTAGTCCTCCAACTCAGCACTGATACAACTGCTTCGGAAATACACGGTAAATGCATTTCCTGCACAGTTGTTGTGATACAGTTAACACAACAGAACGAATTCGTAACCCTAAAGACCCGAGCAAATGAAAACGCCAAAACCAATCCTCCTGTTATGTTTACTGGTAATGCAGCTAACACTATCGGCACAGATGCGGTGGTATCAAAACCAGCCATGCAAAATGAGCAGGTTAGTATTGAGTGGCAACACTGCCGGTTTCGACACCATTACTTATAGTGGCAATTACCACGACAGTGGTGGAGAAGATAAAGTGGTAACAGAATCTGCAACAGTAGAAACAGAAAATGTAGAATTGACAACCCAATTGGTTATCTATCCCAACCCAGTGCAAAATCAATTAAATATTTCAAAGATTAACCCGGAAGAATATGATCGGCTCACCGTGTACAATATGCAAGGAGCAGTATTACAACAGCAAAAAATAAATACAACAGTGGCAAGGATGGATATTAGTAATCTGTCAGACGGGGTTTATTTGCTTGCACTCCGTTCCTCGCATACATTCAAAGAAAAGAGTATCAAGTTTGTAGTAAGAAAATAAAAATC
>JANORJ010000448.1:0-10218 GCA_031415255.1 Chitinophagaceae bacterium
CGCAGAGATTATTTGATAATTCCTCTGTGTCTTAGCGTCTCGGCGGTTACAGCTGCAAAAATACCGGAAAGGTAAGCAACGCCCAAACAACAATGCAAGCCCTTTTGGGCGAAAGAACTCTTTATGGTATTATAATTACGGTTCTATCTTTTCCTTTTCTGCAAAAACATCCAACTCATAAAAGTAGGCTCGGCAAAAGCATTGTCCCAGCTATTGTGATTAATAGTTGGGTATTCAGTGTAGGTTACATCAACTTTCAGGGATCTGAGTTTTTCTACCATAGCTCTGGATTCATTTACATTAACTACTGCATCCGCATCACCATGAAAAATCCAGAAGGTTGTTTTCTTTACTCTTTCATCATACCGCAAAGCATCTCCACCACCACAGATGGGCAATGCGGCGGCAAATAGTTTAGGAAAACGATATAGCATTTCAAAAGTACCCATGCCTCCCATTGATAAACCAGTTATATAGCATCGTTTTTTGTCCACTGCTTCATTTTTCAAAAGCTGGGTCATTAGTTTTTGCACTGCATCTAGTGGCCATGTAATGGAGTTGTCATAATTAAATTCAAATGTGATAGGGGTTTTATTTCTATTAACATTTACTGAACTCCAGAAACTATTTTCGGGGCATTGGGGGAACACAACAATAGCAGGATAATTTTGCCTGTTGTTTGCGTTTAGAAAAAGCTTTGAACCATGAATAAGTTGTTTTTCATTGTTATTTCCTCTCTCACCGGCTCCGTGTAGAAACAGTACCAAAGGATACTTTCTACTTTTATCATAATTTTCAGGATAAAGTATCCGGTAGGGTAAAATTTTTCCTTCGCCGTAAGTGTATTCTTTTTTTTGATACAAGGTTAAGTCCTGTGCATTGACTGTTGCCGAAAAAGCAATTAGAATAAAGGCAAGTATTTTTTTCATGTATTAAAACTAATTGAAAGGATCGATAAATTTCGGTTTCCACCACCACTTTATTCAGTAGGTTGTCTTTTATTGTTTTTTTCGTTCATTGATGGTGACTTTTGGCACTAATACTTTATTACATTTCTCCACCATTATTACTTTTGACACTAAAAAAGAACTTGTCTGAAGAATTTTTTCAGACGATGAACCAATCTTTATCGAATAGTTTCCGGCCTCAGCAATCCATGAAGTTGCTTTAGTATCAAACGAAGCAATATCTTTTGCGTTTAATTCAAATTGAAGGGTTTGCTTTTGACCCGGCTGCAGTAGATTAGTTTTACCAAAAGCTCTTAACTCAATGGCTGGCTTTTCTAATCGTCCCGATGGAGCAGTTACATACACTTGTGCCACTTCCTTGCCAGCCACTTTTCCGGTATTTTTTATATCAATTGTTGCAATGATTTTTCCTTTGAAGGTAGCAGCGTTCAGTTTAAGATTACTATATTCAAAAGTGGTATAACTTAAACCATAACCAAATTCATACGCAGACTTTACCTTAAAGCCGTTGTAATAGCGATAGCCAACATAAATACCTTCTTCATAAATTACTTCTGCTGGAATTTGAGGCATGCCCATCATTCCTTTTGTTGCTTGTTCAGGAAACTCTTTGCCCGGAAAGTTTTTGGCTGTCACATCGTCACCATATTTCACCGGAAAGGTTGTTGCCAATTTGCCGCTTGGATTTACTTTACCACTTAATACATCTGCAACTGAGTTGCCGGCTTCCAAACCGGGTTGCCAGCTAAGTAATACTGCATCTGCTTTATCCCTCCAACTTGCTGTTTCTATTACGCCACCAGCATTTATTATCACCACCACTTTTTTATGTTGCGCATGAAAAGCTTCGCTTACATTATTTATCAAATCAATCTCTGATTGTTTTAAATTAAAATCATTTTCTACATTCCGATCGCTGCCCTCCCCAGCATTTCTGCCAATCGTTATTATAGCGATGTCATCAGACTTTGCTTTTGCTGCAAATAAATTAATATCAATTGCCATTTCGGGAATCCGTGGGGTCGGATTAAAAAATTCTTCAAAAAAATTCTTTTTTGGCTGCTTTGCCTTCTCAGCGGCTACATAAGTTTGATAAGAACTGCTGAGCGTTTCATCTAATTGATAGCCGGCATTAGCTAACCCGTTTACCAGCGAAATAGTATATTCTTCATTTACATCACCACTGCCGGTGCCACCAGAAATAAAATCATATGAAGTAATACCAAATGCTGCAATTTTTTTAATGGAAGCGGCAATTGGTAATGTACTATTACTATTTTTTAGCAAAATCATCCCATCTGCGGCCGCCGTGCGGGCCAAGGCTGCATGGGCTTTTAAATTGGGCTTATTACTAAATACATATTTTTTATACGCCGGTGAACTTAAAATATAGTTTACAATACGTTCCGCATTGGTATCAACTATTTTTATATCCAATGTACTATTGTTTACTGCATCAGCTATTACTTTCTTTTGGTCTGAAGTTCCGGGCATCAGTAAATCGTTTCCTGCTTTCATTTGTGCCACTGCATCTGTACCACCAAACCAGTCTGTCATTACCATGCCTTTAAATTTCCATTCTTTTCTTAGTATAGTTGTCAACAAATCATATTCTTCGGAGGTGTAAGAGCCATTCAGTTTATTGTATGAACTCATCACTGTCCACGGCTGAGACTCTTTAACAGCAATCTCAAATCCTCTTAAGTAAATTTCTCTCATAGCCCTTTCGCTGACAATGACATTTACTGTATTCCTGTTTTTCTCCTGGTTATTAAAGGCAAAATGTTTGATGGAAGTTCCCACACCATTGCTTTGTATTCCATTTACTATAGCAGCAGCCATCTTTCCTGAAATCAATGGATCTTCTGAATAGTATTCAAAGTTTCTTCCACCTAATGGGTTACGGTGAATATTTAATCCGGGACTAAGTATGACGTCCACACCATACTCTTTTACTTCATTGCCCATAGCTTTACCTACAAGTTCCACCAGTTTTACATCCCAGGTAGAAGCCAATAAAGTGGCAACAGGCCAAGCGGTAGCATAGTAAGTTTTTTTATCGTTTTCCCTGGTTGGACTGATGCGTAATCCGGCAGGTCCATCAGCTACTACCGTATTTGGTAACCCCAAACGTGGAATGGCATAAGTTGTTCCCGCAGCTCCTGGTACGCCATCAGTAATTTGCCCTATGCCCGTTCCATTTCCCTGGCTCATTCCGGGCATATTCATGCCCATGCCTACGACAAGGTTTATTTTTTCTTCCAGTGTCATTTTTGACACCAGTTCTTTGGCTTTATTGGTTTGGGCAAAAGTGGTAGAGACAAATAAAAGTAAGAAGGGATAGAAAATAAAATATTTCATGACAATCGTTTTAGAAGTTAAAATTACTTACGATTATAGCCCGTTGATTTGATAATTGTCAAATAATAACCCGGATATGGTTACTTGGTAGACCGAATCCTACTTAATGTTTCTAATGTAACACCTAAAAAAGAAGCGATATATGAAAGTGGTACCCGTTGAATAATATTGGGAGATACTTTTAGTAATCGTTCATATCGTTGCTGTGCAGTTTCAAATTGAATAGCATTCATTCGTACCTGCGATAAGATGAGGGAACGGGTAATCATTTTCCGGAGCAGCTTTTCAATGTCATGGTGCTTATCGGCTAATGCCATTAAATCGTTATGGTGTATGCCATATACTTCCGAAGGTTCCAATGTTTGTATAATAAGTTGGCTGGGTGTCCGTTCAAAAAAACTGGTGATAGAAAAAAAGAATTGTTCATCCATCGCAATCCACTCGGTTATCTCTTTATCATTTTTATAATAGTAAATACGGGCTATACCTCTTTCAATAAAATAAAAATAATCAGCAACAGTATGTTCCCTTACCAGCAAATAATCTTTTGGTACCGACCAGTGTTTCCAGCCATTTAAAAAAGCATCTCTGCTTTTGGGAGAAAGGGGTGAGATAGCTGTAATGGCTTTTTGAAGCAGTTCCATATTAGAAAATTAGTAAAAGAAATGATATTTTTAATATATGATTAGAATACCACCTTATTTACAAAAAGGCGATACCATAGGTATTGTTTGCCCGGCTGGCTACATGGCTGCGGAAAAAGTGCAATCCTGCATCACCGCATTAAAAGAGTGGGGATATAAAGTGAAATTAGGAAAAACAGTTGGCGGAAGTTCTACTACTTATTTTTCCGGCACCGATGAAGAAAGGTTAAGTGATTTTCAGCAGATGTTGGATGATGATGAAGTGAAAGCTGTGCTTTGCGGCAGAGGGGGCTATGGTACAGGCAGAATTATTGAAGAAATCAGGTTTAAAAAATTTAAGAATAATCCCAAATGGATTATTGGCTACAGTGATATAACAGTATTGCATTCCCATATTTATTCTAATTATTACATCGCTACTTTGCATTCACCAATGGCAGGTGCTTTTAATGATGATGGTTTCCGGAATGAATACGTATTGTCAATGAAAAATGCGTTGGAAGGCAAACCAATGAGCTATTCGTTGCCTTGCAGTGAATATAACCGAAAAGGAGATGAAGAAGGAGAATTGGTGGGCGGAAATCTGGCATTGCTTGCACATTTAGTAGGTACTGCTTCTGATATTAAAACAAAAGGAAGAATTCTTTTTATAGAAGATGTGGGTGAACAGTTGTACAATATTGACCGGATGATGCACCAATTAAAAAGAAGTGGCAAACTGGAAAAATTAAATGGATTAATATTTGGAATTTTTAATGACACCAAAGATACCGAACGGCCTTTCGGCACACCCTTGCAGGAAATGCTCTGGAATATTATTAAAGAATATGATTACCCGGTTTGTTTCGATTTTCCGGTAAGCCATACAGATAAAAACTTTGCACTAAAAGTAGGAGTGAGGCACCGGCTGAAGATTGGCAATTCAAAAGTTCTATTAGAGGAATAGTTATTCATACTTAGGGTATAAAATGAACCTTCCACCCTTATTGATTTTGTAGTTAGCTAAATCAGTATAAGATTTATCGTTGACGGTCATTTTAGAATCTAGCACCACCCGGTAATCTTTATATAGCCACGAAGAAGTATTATAGTTTGTCCTTTTTCTGGTGCCGGTAACAGCAGCCTGGATAGAGGCGATATAGGTGCCATCCTTTTTAGTAGTAACAAGGTAAACAACTTGCACACTGGCACTGTCTGTCTTTTTCTTTTTTTCCATCATCACCAACAAATTAAAAATTTCATTCGATGTAATTTTTCCGGTGAGGTAATAATTCCTGTTTTTTAACCGGCTATTATTACCGGAACCCAAAAGAGGGGAAAACCATTTTTTTACAAGATTGCTGTCAATAAGATTTTTTTGAAGTGGCTCTGCATTTATATACAAGCTATCAGTTAGCTCTACCTCTTCTCCTAACTTCAGCAAATCAGGATAGGTTGAACTATTTTGTGCGGATAAACTCTGCGAGGAAAAAAGAAAACACCAGAAAATCAACCTTTTCATACTGCTAAGATAGAACAGTGTACATTATTTTACAATACCCCAAAAGGGTTATCCCATACCTAATTGTTAAACAAACGGAAAAAATAGTATTGAAGGCCGGTTTTGACGCTTGCTATTACTTGCGGGCTTTAACCGGGAATCAGGCATTTTTAAACAACTTTTTGCAGGCACCAGTTGCTGAAGGGTAAAATACTGTAATAATTAGGTATGCCGGACGCAGTCATTAGTTTTTTATTTTCTCTCTGGGGAATAAAATTTAGTTGGTTTAAAAAAAACTGCAATATTTATGGCTATATAAAAACCATCAACTTAACCGATAAAATCTAATTTTGCATTGATAGAATCTATAAGTATGACTTTTGTTCAACTCGAATACATTATTGCCATTGATACTTTTCGTCACTTTGCTGCTGCTGCCGACCACTGTTTCATTACTCAGCCTACACTAAGTATGCAAGTGCAAAAGCTGGAATTGGAACTTGGCATTAAAATTTTTGACCGCAGCAAGCAACCAGTAGTGCCAACGGAAAACGGTCTAGAAATAATTGAACAGGCAAGAAAAATTATTGGAGAGAAAAATTTACTACTGGAGAAAGTGCAGAATAAGAAAGGAATACTTACCGGCGAACTCCGCATTGGCATTATACCAACACTGGCACCTTACCTGCTCCCGTTGTTTGTTCAGCCCTTTGCAAAAAAATATCCCTGTGTAAAGCTTATTGTGAACGAATTAATGACGGAACTAATCATATCCCGCCTGCGGGAAGGCCGCATTGATGTTGGGCTGTTAGTTACTCCTTTGCAGGAAGCCGGTATCAGCGAAGATGTTTTATTCTATGAAGAACTGATGGCTTATGTTTCTAAAAATAATGCAGTGTATCAAAAAACTTATTTGCTGCCACAGGATATAGACCCGCAAAAATTGTGGATACTGGAAGAAGGCCACTGTTTCCGATCACAAATAGTAAACCTGTGCGAACTGCAGAAGATGAGCAAAGAAGGAAGTCATTTTGACTATGAAGCCGGTAGTATTGAGACGCTACGCCGCATGGTGGAGCTTAATGATGGCATTACCATTGTGCCCGAACTGGCAACTATAGATATGCCGGCAAAACAAAGCCAGTTAATCCGTCATTTTAAAAAACCCGTACCCATGCGGGAAGTAAGCCTGGTGGTTCACCGCAATTTTGTAAAGAAAAGGCTGATTGACATCCTGCGCCAAGAAATATTGCTGGCTATACCGGATAAAATAAGAAAAAATAAGACAGAGAATATTATACCAACATAATATTATAAAACAAGCAGGGAGTCTAATTTTTGTTGAAACAAAGGAAAGTCCGGAAGATTATTATGCCGGCCTTTTTTCAATGTAATTAATTCTGTACCCGGTTTTTTTTCCACCAGCCATTTAGATTGTTTATAAGGAATGATTCCGTCTTTAGTTCCATGAAAAATAGTAATAGGAGCTTTTATGTATTCAAAATTACGATAGGTAGGCATTGCATATTTTGTCATTGGTAATACCGGATACATAAAAAAATAATGCTTCGCTAATGCATCCATACTGTAATAAGGCGTTTCCAATATCAGTCTTTTGCAATCTCTTACTGATGCTAATTGAGAAGCAATGCCGGTGCCCAACGATTTGCCATATAAAATAATATGCTCCACCGATACTTTACTGATGGCCATTTTATATAATAACAGTGCATCATCATACAATACTTGTTCGCTTCTTTTACCAGTAGATTTTCCATAGCCGGGATAGTCCATCATCCACACTTCATATCCATTGCGGGTAAAGCCGGTGGCATATTTTGCATAGCGGTTTATGTTAAGCCGGTTGCCATGAAAGTAGAGTACAATGCCCTTACGTACTGAATCAGGAACAGTAAATTGAACAATGCTTACATTCTTTTTCTCATTTACGGCGAGGTCAATTTGCCGGAAGGGAATATCGAACTGGTATTTATAATCAGCAGGTAATTTCTTAGGGTGAAATATAAATTTATCTTGCAAAAAATATAACGCAACGCCAATCATAATATATACAAGGGCTATTATCTGAAACCACTTCCAGATTTTTTTTAATTTTATTTTATCCATAATTCAAACTTTGCAAAGATAAGGTTCTCTTCTTCCTCTCCATGTTAATGGAGAGGGTTGGGGTGAGGTATTAAAAAAGGACATGATTTTCATGTCCTTACTCATAGGGGTAATTTTTTTGTTTGTACTACACTGCTTTAGCGACGTCGTACTATAGCCGGTTGAAATAATTTTTAATCCTGTACTGCGCATCGTTGCTTATCTGGTCAAGCAGCAACCTCATTATTTCATTTTCAGAAGGACCAAACTCCTGCCTGCGATCAATCAATTGTTTATCGCTTTCACTTAAGGCTCTTGCATCTCCTTTGTAAGTAGCAAACTCTGTGCTCCAGTTGTGATTGCCAATTACATTGTCATTCCACAACCAGCGGCCATTAAAGTCACTCACATTTACCTGTAGCACTGCATTGGAAGCTATTGTTCTGCGAGTGGTTGTTATTTCAGCATAAACTTTAGCATATTCTTTTACCACAGAATCTGGCTTATAGGTTGTTTCTTTTACTACAATTTCTTTTGATACTCTTCTGTTGGTGCGGTAATCCTGATAGCGACCAATATTAGCAGAGGCCATACGCATATCTACCTGTTGGTCTATTCTTACATTCCTGCTTCTTGCATCCCAGGCAGAATAGAATTTTATAAATTCATTTCCTGAACTATATTGAAGATTGCGGATTAACTGATCATCAAGATTATCTCCCCCAACAGTGTAAGAGCTATATACATAACCACCCTGCTGCTGCAGGGGCAGAATAATAACATTCGTTACAGCAAAGTCATACGCTTCATTCATTTTTACTATTGCATCACGGTTGGCGGGTTTAAAACGAAGTGCTGCCTGAAATTCACGGTAAGCATTTTGATAACTCTGTTTGTCATACCGCTGCATAAACGAAAGACCTCTGTCGTAGCGAACATCACCGGCTTTCTCACTATACGTAACGAGATAGGATGAATAGTCCAATGGTTTTACAATAGCTAAAACAGATGGCACCCGGTAGATGGCATCATGCATACGTTGCAGTGCTGCATATTCATTGTACATCCATTCCCATTTTAATTCATTGTTACTCGCTGCATGGTTGCGGATATTATTTTCATGGTCGTTAACGGCATAGCGGTATGAACTTTCTATAATGCCAAGCAGCTTTGCATCGTTAGGGTCTTTCTGCAATTTTTTGGCAGCCAATTCCACTGCCTCATCGTAGTTGCCTTTTTCATAAAGCTTGCTGGCTGTTTTGCAGGAGTAAGCTAAAAGACTGATACCGGCTAAAAGTAAAAAGTAGAGTTTTGATTTCATAAATGCCTCCTTTTTGTATAGGATGTTCAAATAGTAGTCCAGTTCATATTGCTTGCGTTGAATTACAGAAACGTTAACAATAGAACGATTTCTCTGCTTTAGAATGGAGGGCTGGAAGGTTAGTATTTCAATATATCCCGAACGAAATTGTGGTATTCGTCAAAAGAAGGAAGGTTATTATGCCCACCGCCATGAATGCGGATAAGGGTAATAATTCGGGGGTTTATTTTTTGTAATGCTTCGCTGTGGCGGATAGGTATCAGTAAATCTTTGGTGCCATGAATAATGTAAGTGTGACAGTTTACTTTCGGTATCCAAAGGTCGGTACGTAAGTGAAAACGCAACACTATGCGGACTGGCAATATTGGTAAAAACCGTTCTATTACCCGTAAAAAATTAAAGTAAGGCGCATCCAGGATAAGATAACGGGGGCTATTATCGCAGGCAAGCTTGGTGGCAAAACCACTACCCATACTGCGGCCATAAACGATGAGATGTTCTTCCCCATATATTTCCTTCATTTTCTCATACACGAACTGCATATCACTTAGCATTTCCTTTTCACCTCTTTTACCGGTGCTTTTGCCAAAGCCACGGTAATCAAGCAACACAACATCATAATCGTACCGGTAAAAATCTTTGGCATATCTGGCCCAGCCTTTTATGCTTCGGGTGTTGCCATGAAAATAAAGGATTAAGCCTTTTGGTTTTTCCCGGTAAAAATGAAGGCCATTGATACGAACGCCGGGTTCTATATCGAAGAAATATTCTTTGAAAGGGACATCATATTTAAACTCAAAATCCTGTTTTAATTTCTCTGGCTTAAATATTAATTTTTCTTGCAAGAAGTAAGCAAGAATAGAAAGAACGGCAATGCCGATGATGATATACAAGATGAAAGGAGGCAATACGGGGTAATTAATAATTAGTAATTAATAATCTCTTTAACTCGAAATTCCTGTAAAGAAATGAGAAGATAATAACTATTCTGTAAAATAACAGAATTCCTGAAAGTATAAAATGAGTTATACACTTTCAGGAATTGATAATTACTAATTATTAATTGTTCCTCTAATCTTCAATTCTTTTCAACTTCAAATTAGTAACAGGTGCTACAATCAATGGAAATTTTTCCACCGTAACATTAGCTGCATCTAATCCAAAACCTTTTTCTTCTGACAGGCTGTGTTCTTTTAACCAAAAATGAAATTTCATTACAACTCTTTCGGTAAATGGTAATTCATTATCCTGGCTCAGGTATTTTTCCATTACCATAAACTGGAAGTCGCCAACGGTGTTGCTGCTGGCAAGACTTTCATAACGACTGATGATGTTTAC
>JANORJ010000449.1:0-4552 GCA_031415255.1 Chitinophagaceae bacterium
AAAAGAAGAACAGGTAGATGGTATTGTAATTGACCTTCGCAATAATGGCGGCGGCTCTTTATATGATGTGGTGCAGATGGCCGGACTTTTTATTGATGAAGGGCCGATAGTACAGGTAAAAGACAGAGAAAATAATCCAAGTGTACTGAAAGATAAAGATCGGAATGTATTGTATAGTGGGCCATTGGCCGTGATGGTAAATGAATTTAGTGCCTCTGCTTCAGAAATATTTGCAGCAGCTATACAGGATTATAAACGTGGCGTTATCATAGGAAGCACTTCTACCTATGGTAAAGGAACAGTACAGCGTAATATTGGCTTGGATGAAGAAGGCTTCTCCATGACAAGTAATGATTTGGGTACAGTGAAACTAACCTTGCAGAAGTTTTACCGTATTAATGGTGGTTCTACTCAGCTAAAAGGTGTTAGCTCAGACATTGTTTTGCCCGATAATATGGAAAACCTTAAATTAAGAGAAAAGGATGATCCTGATGCATTGCCTTGGGACGAAATTGGAAAAGCAACCTATACCGATTGGAAAGCCGGTTATGATTTGAAAACGATTCAGCAATTAGCAGCACTGCGATTGGAAAACGATGCGGCATTTAATTTAATAAAAGAAAGCTCCGACTGGTTGTCAAAACAAAATGACAAACAATACTCTTTGCAGATTGATAAATACAGAGCAGAGCAAAAAACAATCCGCACTACTATCAAGCAGTTGGATGCGTTGATGAAGTTGAAAGATTCATTAGACGTATCAGCCCTTCCAAAGGAAGTAAATCGTTGGGAAAACGATAAAAATAAACAAGATAGGTTTGCTCAATGGATAAAGGGGTTGCAGCAAGATATTTATCTTGATCAGGCTGTGAAAGTGATGAACGATATGATTGGTCAGCAAAACCTGGCGAAAGCGAAAGGAAAAGAAGAGCCGGTGAAGAAAGCATTTTGAAAATTTCGAAGAAATAAATCATATACACAACAAACCCTCCTTTAATTGGAGGGTTTGTTGTGTATAGCTATACAATGACTCATTTTTTTTTGTTTGATTGTTATCAACTTTTCTTACAATTTTAAAAATGATGCTAAGTGGTTTTACTTAAAACCAAATTTTACCTGAGGCTTTTACCAATATTCCTTACGTCTTTTGCATTGTAGGTAAGATAAATTACCTAATTTAATATCAGGAAAACCTTAACTATCCACTATTAAGCCAATTATCCCATGGACAAAATTACCATCCTTCTTGTGGACGACCACAAGCTAATCAGAGAATCCTGGTCTTTTATACTCAATAGTGATCCCCGCTTTCAAGTAATTGGAGAAACAAGTAATGCAGAGGATGCAATAGAGATTGCAAAAGAAAAAAAGCCCAAAATTGTTTTGATGGATATTAATATGACTCCGGTTAATGGGTTTGAAGCCACCAAGCTAGTCCGGAAGTTTTCACCCGGCTCTAAAATAATTGGAATATCCATGCACTCAATGCCCGCCTATGCACGACGAATGCTGCAGATGGGTGCAATGGGATACGTTACCAAAAATTCATCAAAAGATGAATTACTAAACGCAATTATAGAGGTAAGCAATGAAAAAAAATATGTTTGTGACGAAGTAAAAAATATTCTTGCAGAACAGGAGTTGGTAGAAGATGGCGGGCCTCCTGATATGAATGTATTATCCCGTCGTGAAATTGATGTAGTGCAGCTAATTAAAGAAGGCATGTCTTCCAAAGAAATTGCTGTACGCCTTGAAATTTCATTGAAAACTGTAGAAGTACACCGGTATAATATTTTGAAAAAATTAAGTTTAAAAAATACTGCTGCATTAGTCAACTTTATTAATGCACATGGTTTATAAGGTTCAAATTTTTATCGCCACTGTATCTTTTAATTTTAACAAACAGCATATGAGCTGCAATATCTTAACCCTGTTGAATCATACTACTTACAACCTTATTTCGCTGACAGCACTGCTGTTTATTTCCATCTGTATTATTGACACCGGCAATAGGCTTCGTATTGCAACGGTGCATTATTTCGCCAATATCTTATCCATATATGAAACAAGAACCAAACAGTATTTTTTTATTTACCGAAAGCGAAGAAAGGATTAGCAAGCTGATCAATAGCCTGCGGGTAGGTGTATTATTACAAGGGCCGCAGGCAGAAATTCTTTTTAGTAACACGGCGGCATTAAGTATGCTTGGATTATCTGAAGATGAACTTTACGGAAGATCATCCTTTCATCCTGAATGGAATGTTGTTTATGAAGACGGTTCACCATTTCCTGGTGTATCACATCCTGTACCTACAGCCATCCATACAAAAGAAGCGGTTACTAATATAGTAATGGGTGTGTACAGACCCATCACAAAAGACAGAGTGTGGTTATTGGTAAATGCAGAACCACTGCTTGATGATAAAGGCGAAGTAAAAGAAGTGATTTGCAGTTTTAGTGACATTACGGAACGTAAGTCGGTAGAAGCAAAACTGACCTGGTTATATCAAAGTCTTGAAATAAGGGCATTGGAACTGGCTACTTCCAATGCAGATCTGGAAAGATTTCTTTATGTAGCCACACATGATCTGCAGGAACCGCTTCGATTAGTAAACAGCTTTACACAGTTGTTGAAAAAGAAATATGCACAACAATTAGATGAAAAAGCGAATGAGTATATTAATTACGCTGTAGAAGGAGCTACCCGCATGAAGAAACTCCTTTTAGATTTACTAGAGTATTCAAAATTTAATAGCAACAAGGAAGAGTTTACAACAACAAATGTAAGCGACGTATTAAAAGATGTTGCCAGGTCGTTTTCAAAGGAATTAAAAAATACCGGAGCAACTTTAATTATTCCGGAACTGCCGCAGATTACTGCGAACACATCATTGATATTACAGCTTTTCGAAAATCTTATCGGCAATGCTTTAAAATACCGGAGCGATCGAAAACCGGTAATTCAAATAGCCTATAAAGAGGAAGAAAATAATTATTTGTTCAGCGTAAGCGATAATGGAATAGGGATTGATCAGAAATATTCAGATAAAATATTTGTTCTTTTCAGGCGGCTTCATAATGATAATGAAACATACGAGGGAACAGGAGTTGGTCTTGCTATCTGCAAAAAAATTGTAGAGTTGCATGATGGTACTATCTGGGTTGTATCTGAACAAGGTGAGGGCAGTACGTTTTATTTTACCATTACCCGTAAAAAAAATCAGGCAAATGAAAAACTATAAAAAACAGATATACCTGTTTCTGTTTATATCATTAATTATTGTGATAGGCAGTTTTGCTGTAATATTTTTCAATTTCAGAAAGCAAGTAAAGCTTCAAAACGAAATTTTGAAAATAGAAAAAAATTTAATCAGAGCAGATTCTCTGACGATTAACCTACTGCAGATAGAATCTGATAAACGTGGTTTTCAACTAACTAATGATGCTGAATACCTGAAAAATATCGATGCCTTAAAAGTAAGCTGTAATAGTATAATTTTAGATCTAAAAACAAATAGTATTTCAACGACAGATGGAAAAAATATTTCACAAATTGATTCTTTATTAAAGTTGAGGATTTCAAATCTTGATAGCGGAATTGTGGTTTATACTACAAAGGGTTTTGATGCAGCGATAGAATTTATGCAACGTAAAGGCAAACGAAATGTCCGGGAACTACTCAATCAAAGCCTGGAGTATTTTAAGAATAATTTATTACAGAAATTAGAGAATGATACAACTGATATAAATAAGAGCAGTAATCGTAATCTATCTGGACTTCTTATACTATTAGTAATTTTTATTTTATTGATGCTCTTTGCGGCTAGAACGTTCAGAAGGTCACAACAGAAAATTATTGAAAATCATATAAAGTTTAAAGAGGCTCAACGAATTGCAAAAATTGGTAGTTGGGAGTGGGACTTAGCTACAGACAAATTAATCTGGAGCCAAGAAGAGTTTAGGATTTTTGGTGAAGACAGAAAAACTTTTGATTTAACGTACCAAAGTTATTTAAACCATTTATCAGTAAAAGAGCAAGAGAGAACAAAATTACTTATTAAAGATGCGTTGGAAGGTAAGTCAGGGTTTGCAGTAGAGCATGAGATTACAAGAAAAGATGGAACAACCTTGATGGTCTTTGAGCAGGGTACCGTGCAGCTTGATGAAGATAATAAACCCACTGGCATGTTTGGTACTTCGCAAGATATTACTGAGCGGAAAAAAGCCGATGAAGAATTGTTAGTGGCACAAAAAAAATTTCAGGAAATATTTGATAACACAGCAGATGGTATTTACCAAAGTACAGTAGATGGTAAATTTATTATCGCCAACCTATCTATGGCCAAAACTTTTGGATACGAATCTGTCGATGAACTTATCGTTTCTGTAACTGATATCGGTTCTCAGATTTATGCTGATCCGGAAGAAAGAAAAAGAATGTCAGAAATTATTTTGTGTAAAGGCCATGTGGAAGATTTTGAATTGCAAGTGTTGAAAAAAAATAAAGATATTATCTGGGTAAGTGCTAACATCCGAATTGTTCGAAATGAAA
>JANORJ010000450.1:0-21034 GCA_031415255.1 Chitinophagaceae bacterium
TTCAGCCTGAAATACATACTTGGTTATTTCCGGCAAAGGTGGCCTTGGGAGGTTACCTGTATGTTACCGCCATGTTAAGCAATTGTGATTTCAATATTATGGCAATATTAAGTCCTCTGAGAGGTAACATTATAGTAACAATGACTTAACCTGTCGTTTATAATTTGGTAACACAATTTTCCAATTTTTGCTTTAGTATTAATTCATAATTGAATTAAAATAGCCCCGAGATAAGGCATATATTATCTTTTAATTGCAAAGCCCTGGTATTCTTACCGGGGCTTTTATCAGGACTTAACAATTTGGTAATATTGGATTCAGGGGCAATTTTTAAAATAGCCTCACTTTTGCCGTGCAATTAAAAGATAAATTTCCATGAGGAGACCTATATTCATTATAGTCATTCTAATTTTCATGCCCCTATTTAATTTAATGGGTCAAAAACAAACCGAAGTGATAAGCACACCCGGTAAGGGAGACAAAAAAAACTGGTTTGAAAATTTTTCTATCCGTGGGTATATGCAAATACGGTATAACCGGCTTTTAGAGACCAATGAAAATTTGAAATGCGAACAATGTGACAGGTCAATTGGAAAAGGAGGTGGGTTTATCATCCGCCGTGGCCGAATTATATTAAGTGGATATATTCACAACAGGGTCTTCTTTTATATTCAGCCAGATTTCGGAAGTAGCACAGGCACTACACAAAATATTTTTCAATTGCGGGATGCCTATGTAGATGTATCGCTTGATAAAAAAAATGAATTTCGCTTACGATTAGGTCAGAGTAAAGTACCATTTGGTTTTGAAAATATGCAAAGCAGTCAAAACAGACTGCCATTAGATAGGCATGATGGATTAAACAGTGCCGTATCAAATGAAAGAGACTTAGGCGCATTCTTTTATTGGGCGCCAACTAAAACAAGGGAATTGTTTACAACACTTGTTCGAGACAACCTGAAAGGTTCCGGCGATTATGGTGTTTTTGCTTTTGGAGTATATAATGGGCAAACCGCTAACCGGGCAGAACAGAATGACAAACTGCATATGGTAGCCCGGTTTAGCTATCCGATGGCAGTAGGTAAGCAAATAATAGAGCCGGGAATACAGGCTTATACAGGTAAATATGTTTTGCCAACTGACCTGCGAAGCTCAACTGTAAAAGCGGCTAATAATTTTGAGTTCAAAGACCAAAGAGTGGCTGCTAGTTTTGTACTTTATCCAAAACCATTTGGCATTCAGGCTGAATTTAACTGGGGAAAAGGACCTGAATACAATCCTTCAAAAGATTCTATTGAAACAAAAAATCTTAATGGCGGATACATAACAGTCTCGATGAGAGTAGAGGGAAAGAAAAATTGGGTACTTTTTCCATTTGCCCGGGTGCAGCGGTATCAAGGAGGAAAAAAACATGAATTGGATGCCAGAAGGTACAATGTAAAAGAATTTGAAGGGGGTGTGGAATGGCAATTCAATAAATACTTTGAATTAACCACATCTTACGTAATTTCAAAGAGACGATTCGAGGATTCAAAACTCAAAAATAACTTGCAGTCCGGTAACTATTTACGTTTGCAGGCACAATTAAATTTTTAATTACTTTAATCAACATTATGGCACTACAATCTTTCCTGAAAATCTTCATGCCGAAGAACAGAATTTTTTATGAACTCTTCGAAAAAGTAGCTAACAACGTAGAACTGATGGGCTCGGTACTGAAAAATGTGGTTGCCGAACCTGACTTTGATAAACGGGCTGCCCTTATTACCCAGCTAGAAGATCTGGAGCATGCCAATGATGAACTGACGCATAACCTGTTTACAGAACTGGGCCGCAACTTCATCACTCCGTTTGACCGGGAAGATATTCACTATCTAGCCACTTCGTTAGATGATATTGCAGATTACATATATGCAGCTGGTAAAAAAATAAATTTTTACCGGGTTAACCCTAACGATATAGGTATGCAAAAATTTGCCGAGTTGATTGAGCAAGGAGCTGCGCAAGTAAAAATTGCCGTTGTAGAATTGCGGGATATGAAAAATATGCGCAACATTACCGAGGCCTTGGTAAAAATCAACAGTATTGAAAATCAGGCCGACGATGTATTTGATTTTAGTATTGAAAGATTATTTGCTACAGAGCCCGATGCCAAAGAAGTAATTAAGAAAAGAGAAATTTACCAGGTAATGGAAATTGTAACTGATAAATGTGAAGATGCAAGTAATGTGATAGAGTCTATCATTATTAAATACGCCTAAACTATTTAGCTAATTAGCCAATGTAGTTATTTGTCAATGGTATTCTTACTGCTTTTATACCCTTAGCAGATTATTACAACAGCACATCATCATGTTTTTATGACACCTTTTCTAATTACCGTAATAGTGTTGGCTCTTATTTTTGACTACATCAATGGTTTTCATGATGCGGCCAACTCCATTGCCACCATTGTATCTACCAAAGTGCTTACGCCTTTTCAAGCTGTGCTTTGGGCTGCATTATTTAACTCGATTGCATTTTTCATTTTTAAAGACCATGGCGTTGCAGATACAGTTGCCAAAACCGTAAAACCAGACCTGATAGGTAGTAATATGATGATAGTAATTTTTTCCGGGCTAATAGCCGCCATTTGCTGGAATTTGCTGACATGGTGGTTTGGAATTCCCTCTTCTTCATCACACACATTAATAGGTGGTTTTGCTGGTGCTGCTGTAGCTGCAGGTGGATTTGGAGCAGTTAATTCCCCCATCATTCTTAAAACAGCTGCCTTTATCTTTTTAGCACCTATCATCGGAATGATAATGGCATTTTTAATGTCATTATGGTTTCTTAGTTCGTTTAAAAAAGGATGGACATCAAAAATATTCTCTATACTGGTACTCATTTTTGTTGCCATCTTTCTTTATAAAAGCCTCCAGACCGATCCCGCAAAACTTAAATCTGATTACGATTCATATATTCTAAACGTAATCATGTTTTCCAAGAACTTTAAATGGATACTGCTTTCATTAATACTGGTTATAATGGCCATATTTGCTCTATACCTCAACCAACTGAATACCCACAGAGCTAACAAATGGTTTAAAAAATTGCAGTTGATTTCATCTGCTGCATTCAGCATTGGCCACGGTGGCAATGATGCACAAAAAGTAATGGGCATCATCACTGCTGCATTAATTGCAGGTGGAAATATTACAAAATTCAGCGAAATGCCGAATTGGGTTCCTATCGCTTGTTATGCAGCCATTGGTATAGGAACAATGAGTGGCGGTTGGAAGATTGTAAAAACAATGGGCACCAAAATTACTAAAGTAACACCGTTTGAAGGTGTGGCTGCTGAAACTGCCGGTGCTGTTACCTTGTTTGTAACGGAAGCGTTAAAAATTCCTGTTAGTACCACACATACAATTACCGGTGCCATTATGGGTGTGGGTGCCACTAAAAGATTATCGGCGGTAAGATGGGGCGTTACATTCAGCCTTGTTTGGGCATGGGTACTTACCATTCCTATCAGCGGATTACTGGCTGCCGGCATTTATTTTATAGTAAAATTAGTAGCCTAAAACTCATTCTTTATCTATTGCAAAAAAATCCTGACTTTTGTCGGGATTTTTTATGAGTAAAATATTAGTAACAGGTGGCTGCGGCTACATCGGCTCTCACACTATCGTTGACCTTATTAAGCATGGCTACGAAGTTATTTCAGTAGATAACAACTCCCGGTCAAATGACAATGTGCTAAAGGGCATTGAACAGATAACCGGGAAAAAAGTAAAGAACTACAAAGTTGATCTCTGCAACTTTGATGATACGTTTGCCATTTTTCAGGAAAATGAAGACATCAGCGGTATCATCCATTTTGCGGCGTATAAATCGGTAGGCGAGTCGGTTAATAAACCGCTGATATACTTTGAGAATAATCTTACTTCGTTAATCAACCTGTTGAAATGTGTGCAGGAATTTCAAACTCCCAATTTTGTTTTTTCCTCTTCCTGCTCAGTATATGGCAACCCGGATGAAATTCCGGTGACGGAAAAAACGGTTCTCAAAATGGCCGAGTCGCCGTATGGCTACACCAAACAGATGGGGGAGCAGATTGTAAATGAATTTGCCAAAAAATCGGGTACAAAAAGCATTCTGCTAAGATATTTTAACCCGGTTGGAGCTCATCCTTCCATTGCTATTGGTGAAATGCCAGCAGGCAAGCCAGAAAACTTAGTACCGGGAATAACGCAAACTGCCATTGGACGAATTCCAAAGTTGACGGTTTATGGTACAGACTATCCAACAAGAGATGGCTCTTGCATAAGAGATTATGTCCATATCTGCGATTTGGCTAATGCTCATACTTTGTCGTTGAAATATTTGGAAGCGGGAAAAAATGCAAGCCTTTGCGAGGTTTTTAACCTTGGTAGCGGCAATGGCGTTTCTGTGTTGGAAGCCATCAATGCTTTTGAAAAAGTGAGTGGTGTAAAATTGAATTATGAACTCGGCCCCCGCCGCCCCGGTGATGTGGTAGCCGTGTATGCTAATAATGATTTGGCAAGAGAACTTTTGGGATGGAATCCACAATTTTCGCTTGACGATATGTTGTCCACCGCCTGGAAATGGGAAATAAGGGTAAAAGCAGATGAAACGGTATTTACCAGCCAACCGGGAGAGTTGAACTGATTTTTCCCATTCACTACTCACCATTCGCCCCTATCCAGTACATTTGCCACACATAATTTTCAACTATGTTATTAAAAGACATTCAACCGACCGGAAATAAAGATACCCGCAGTGGATTTGGTGATGGCATTGTAGAAGCCGCCAGAAAAAATCCGAATGTAGTAGCCCTTACTGCAGATTTATTAGGATCATTAAAGCTACAGCAGTTTATCAAAGAATTTCCAGAACGATTTATACAAGTAGGCATTGCCGAAGCAAATATGATTGGCATTGGAGCTGGTTTAACCATTGGCGGAAAAATTCCTTACACCACCACCTTTGCCAATTTTTCTACCGGCAGGGTGTATGATCAGATTCGTCAATCCGTAGCATACAGCGGTAAGAATGTAAAAATCTGTGCCTCACATGCGGGGCTTACATTGGGTGAAGATGGCGCCACACACCAGATATTAGAAGATATTGGTTTGATGAAAATGCTACCAGGAATGACGGTGATTGTTCCCTGCGACTATGCACAAACAAAAGCCGCCACCGAAGCTATTGCTGATTATGTTGGGCCGGTTTATCTCCGTTTTGGTCGCCCTGTGTGGCCCATCTTTACTGCTGACAAACCGTTTGAAATTGGTAAGGCTCAATATTTTTCCGAGGGAACAGATGTATCCATTTTTGCCTGCGGCCATCTGGTGTGGAATGCAATACAAGCCGGTGCTATTTTACAGGAAAAAGGAATCAGCGTAGAAGTAATAAATATTCATACCATCAAACCATTGGATGAAGAAGCGGTATTAAAATCGCTTCGTAAAACAAAATGTGCGGTTACTGCTGAAGAGCATAATATTATTGGTGGCTTAGGTGATGCCATTGCACAGGTTGCTGCTAAAAATTTTCCGGTGCCAATTGAGTATGTTGGCACAAAAGATACATTTGGTGAAAGTGGTAAACCAATGGATTTGTTGAAAAAATATGGGCTGGATATTCCGGATATTGTAGCGGCGGCGGAAAAGGTGATGGCAAGAAAGTAAGATAGTGAACAGATTGTTTCAAAATAATCGGGCAGGTTCTTTCAAAAGTGAGCCTGCTTTTTTATTTTTAGGAAATAGAAATTCATTTAAACAAACCCACTTTCCAATATTCTAACCAACCCAAAGCCTGACATCAATGTCTCTAACTACAACAAGCGATAGTGAATTGCTGGAACTCTTTCGTAACCCTGTTACGAAAGAAAGAGCCTACACCAGCATTATCAAAAAATATCAGGAAAAGCTCTATTGGCATATCCGCCGCATGGTGGTGGAACATGAAGATGCAAATGATGTACTGCAAAATGTACTTATCCGGATATGGAATGGCCTGGAAAAATTTAGGGAAGACAGCCAACTTTATACCTGGCTTTACAGAATTGCCACTAACGAATGCCTTACTTATCTGGAGCAGCAGAAAAAAAGGTCGTCCGTTAGCCTTAGTGATGTGGAAAGTGGTTTGAGCAATAAAATAATGGCAGATAAGCATTTTGATTCGCAAAAAGTAGAGTGGAAACTGCAATTGGCTATACAGCAATTACCTGAAAAACAAAGAGTTGTGTTCGGGTTGCGGTATTATGATGAAATGCCTTACGAAGAAATGAGCCGGGTGTTGGAAACCAGTGAAGGGGCCTTAAAAGCCAGTTATCACCATGCGGTTAAAAAAGTGGAAGATTATATGCTAAATCATTAAACTTTGGGGAGTGGAATCCATCTTAGAACCGTCCATTTCCGCCCAAGGGCTATTAAGGATAAATAAAAATGACAGAGAAAGACAACATATTGCAAGAATTGAGTGAGCTGAATAGCACATTGGCAACCATCACTCCGCAGAACGTTTACACCGTTCCTGCTGGATATTTTGATGGATTGGCGGCACAAGTGCTGAACCGCATCAAAGCAATTGAAGAGTTGAGTTCTTTATCTCCGACGCTAAGCAGTTTTTCTAAACAACTTCCTTTTTCTGTTCCGCAAGGATATTTTGAAGGGCTTTCAGAAAAAGTACTACAAGCTGTTCGTGAAAGCAATGATTACCAAACAGCCAAAGAAGAATTGGAAACACTTTCTCCTTTACTGAGTGGTTTGAAAAAAGAAATGCCTTTTTCTATTCCGCAAGGATATTTTGAAGGGCTTGCTGAAAATAAATTGCAATCCATTGGTGAAAGCAATACTAATTTATCAGCCAAAGAAGAATTGGCTACCCTTTCACCATTACTGAGTGGATTGAAAAAAGAAATGCCTTATTCCATTCCGCAAGGATATTTTGAATCGCTGACTGAAAACATCAGTAAGCAAGAAAACAAACCGGCAGCAAAAGTTATTTCTCTTACCAGTCGCAAATGGTTCCGTTATGCTGCCGCAGCGGTTGTTATTGGAATTATTTCAATGACCGGTTTTATGCTGATTGGTGGTGAAAAAGAGCCGGGTGGTAAAGCCTTAGCTAAACTTACCAGTGATGTAAAGAAAATGAACGATATACAAAAAGACGACTTGATGGATTTTATTGATGCCGGTATGAATGGCGACGAGACAGCACAGGTTTCTACAGATAATAAATCTGCTGAAGTAAAAAATCTGTTGCAAGGTATTTCTGAAGATGAACTGAAAGACTTCGAGGAACAAACAGAAGACCTTGGAGATGTGTTAATGACAAACTAAGAAACAATGAAAAAGTGGATATCCATATTATTTTTATTCATTCTCCCTGTTTTTGCTGCAGTAGCGCAAACTGAAGAGCCTGTACAGGAAGGAAAGATTCAGGAGAGAATGAGAGAGTACATCCAGAAAAGACTGGGTCTTTCCAGAGCAGAAACAGAACGATTCTCCCCCGTTTTTGTTCGCTACTTCCGGGAGTTTGCACAAACACATAAGCAAAACAAAGGAGACCGGTTAGTAATGCAGCAAAAGATAATTGAACTTCGCTTACGCTACCGTGGCGAGTTCAGGCAAATTATGGATGAGCAACGGGCAAACAAAGTGTTTAGATATGAAGACGATTTCAGAAAAGAAGCGATACAAATTATTAAAGAAAACAGAGGAGATAGAATACTGCCACGAAGATCAAGAGCTGTTATGTTAGAATAGAAGACTCTTATCCTCATCATATTAACCGCTGGCTCCTAAGGCCGGCGGTTTTAGTTTTATGCTTACGGAAATTGATAAACAGGATTCTTTACATCATGATAAAATAAGAAAGTCCATTTTTCTTTTTCTCCCTTCTCCCACCATTGTTGTCGCAGTTCCATTGCTTTCTTTCCATCAAAATCATACTTGGCAGCAAACTTATGTTTCATTTGCTGCAACTGCGGCGCATCATCAGCTCCGTAAAAAATTGTTTCCTCATTTTCCTTAATCCAAAATACCTGGTGATGGGGCGAATGTGCCCCGGTGATTTCGTAGTGGATATAATCATCAATCATTCCATTGCCTTCCAACAACACTACTTGTTCGGCATTTTGAAGACAAACTAATTCATCTGTCATAAAAGAAGGGAACCCTTTTTCAAATGCAAAAGCTAATTCAGTTCGTTGCACATAATAAGTGGCGTTGGGTAAAGAAAGCCGACCACCGAGCCCTTCCCTTTCTATACCTACTGCGCCTGCATGATCTTTATGCAAATGGCTCATCAACACTTTAGTTACTTCCGAAGGATTGATACCTACATCCATCAAATTTTGATGAAGTTGTAAAGTTCCGTTTTTTTCAAAACCAAGTCCGGTGTCAAGTAGCAGAATATCTTTTGAAGTAATAATGACGAAAGGTTGTATCTCGACTAATAAACTACCTACCGGTCTATCCTGTAAATTATGAGAGGCTTCATCAAATGGAACAAACAATTTTGTTTTATCAATAGTAAATGTGCCTTCGGAAAGTGGGATTATTTTCATGCTGCAAATTATCGTAAAACCATTTGACGGTCAGCATCCAGTCGTATCAAAATAAAAAGAAGAATGGTAAAAGTAAGTAAGGAGGTGCCGCCGTAACTAACAAAGGGAAGTGGAATACCAATTACCGGGGCAAGACCAATCGTCATGCCCACATTAATAGCAATGTGAAAGAAAAATACTCCGGCCACTCCATAAGCATAGCAACGGCTAAAGGTACTTCGTTGCCTTTCTGCCACCGTTACTATTCGCAAAAGCAGGATAAGATATAAACCAAGCAATACAATGCTACCGGTAAAACCAAAGCCTTCGCCTACGGTGCAAAAAATAAAGTCAGTACGTTGTTCCGGCACAAAGTCGTACCGGGTTTGTGTTGCTTTCAGCAATCCTTTACCAAATATTCTTCCGCTGCCGATTGCAATTTTTGATTGCCGTACATTATAACTGCTACCGCTTTCTTTTAATTTTTTTGTTTCTGCTGCGGTCTCCGATTCCTTTTTTTCCAAATACGGATTATCCTTTCCAAACAAATCATAAATCCTTTCTACCTGGTGCTTTTGTAATACATTTTTAAATATATAAGGAACAGCAAATCGTTGAATGCCTACACAAAGCACCCATATTAAAACAATAGTGGTGAGAATACCCCGCCGACGTTTTATTTGCCGACGAAAAAAGTAAGCAACTAATGCCGCAATAATAGTAAGGATGATAGCTAATGTGTTGGGTGCAATTACGATAGTGGCTACAATTAATGCAGCAATAGCAAACCCGATTAACAAAATAACAGAAGGCAACCCCTCCCGGTACATTACAATAAAGAAGGCGAAATAAACCAGGGCCAACCCTGTTTCGCTTTGTAAAACGGTAAGTGCTGCCGGCAGCAGAGCAATAGCGGCAGCAATCATTTGAGAACGGGGTTTTGAAAAATCTGTTTCTGGGCGGGAAAGATATTTGGCTAGTGCCAGCGCCACAAAAATTTTACAGAATTCTGCCGGTTGAAAATTAAAAGCTCCCAATTTAATTATTGAATCCGTTCCTTTTACCGGGGAGTGAAAAGGGAAAACAAGCAATAACAGAAAAATGCCAACCGCATAGCCGAGGTTAGCAGTAGCCGAAAAAAACTTACTGTCGGTCAATAAAATTAAAAACCCAAGAACCAACCCGATACCAAAAAAATAAAACTGCTTACTATAATCAGTTTTAAATTTTAAAAAACTAGACACTACAGCATCACCTTCCTGGTAAGTGGCGGCAAAAATGGCCGTTAACCCAATAGCCACCAGCAGCAAATAAATGCCGATAAGACTCCAGTCTATTCCTTTTGATATGGCGGGGTTACGTTGATCCATCAATTTATTTTGAAGCAGTATCTTTTTTGTTTACTTCAAGCTCCCGTTGTTTTTCAGGAATCAGCATTTCTGTTTTTACAGGTTTGCTATTTTGAGTGTCTTTTGGTTGCTTATTTTCTTTTGCATTGCCGGCTTTTACCTCGGCTTCGGTCAGGTTATCTTCTGATTGTAAAGTGTCTTTAATATTTTTCAATTCATTCTTCAGCACCTTTTCTTCTTCTTTTACTTTTTGCAAAGAATCTTTTGCCTGCATTTTTTGTTTCATCAATGGTGGAATCAGGTTTATTTTTTCCATCCTTTCCGCCACTGCTTGTCTTGCTTTGCTGAGAGTGTCATTAATATATTTTTCAATCATAAGGGTTGTTATAGGTCCGGCGTAAGTGCCGCCATACCGTCCGCTATTTTCAACCACACACATTATGGCAATTGTTGGATTCTCTCTCGGAGCAAAGGCACAGAAGAAAGAGTGGTTGGGTTGTTTTACTAACTGGCCTTTTATGTTTGCATAGTTTTCTACGGTTCCCGTTTTTCCACAAATAGTAATGCCGGGCACTTTTGAGCCACGACCTGTTCCGCTTTCCATTACCCCTTGCATACCATCATGCACTGCTTCAAAAATGCTGTCTGCTAAATTGATAGGAATAACTTTCTTTTTGTATTTTTCCAATAAACCAAATTTATCTCCCCCGTCTATCGAATCAACGATGTGAGGAATATAATAAAATCCTTTGTTGGCGATATAAGCCATTTCATTAGCTACCTGTAATGGTGTAGCCGTTACTTCGCCCTGGCCAATACTTACAGAACGAAAACTGCAAAAGCCCCATTTACCGGGACCAAATCGTTTAGGATTATTAAAATATTCAGGAGTTGGAATATTTCCTTTTTGTTCTGTGGGTACATCAACTCCTAACCGGTGACCCATTCCAAAGGCGGTCATATAATTGTCCCATACCCGTAAGCTGCTATCTACATTTGGATATTTAGGATTATTAATAACCCGCTGCATTACGTTTGCAAAGTAAGTATTGCAGGAGTGAGTGATGCCGGTTGACAAATAATAAGTACCGGGATCAAGACAGCCCATCGGCTTACCACTACCGCAACCATAAAATGCGCCGCTGCAACTGAAAGTAGTCCTGGTATTAATAACCCCTTCTCCCAAACCAATAAGAGCCTGCAATGTTTTGAAAGTAGAACCGGGAGCATAACTGGCATTAACTGCCCGGTTTAATAATGGCAACCGTGGGTCGGTGTATAATGCTGAAAAGTTTTTTCTTCTTTCCGTTCCTGTCAGGTAATTAGGGTTGTAAGTGGGGCTACTCACCATTGAAATAATACCACCGGTTCGAGGGTCAATTGCGACTATGGATCCCACTTTATTCGTCATTAATTTTTCTCCGAATTTTTGCAGTTCCACGTCAAGGCTTGTATATAAATTATTACCAGCAACAGCTTCTACATCCATTGCCCCATTTTCATAGGAACCTTGAATGCGATTGAAGTTATCTTTTATCAATACCTGCATTCCTCTTTCGCCCATTAGTACTTTTTCATAACTGGCTTCCAACCCTGTCATACCTGCATAGTCGCCACTCTGGTAACCAGCTTCAGAATGTTTTTTCAGGTAATTGGAATCTACTTCACCAATATAGCCAACGATGTTGGCAGCAGCATCGAAGGGATAAGAACGGATTGGCCGCTCCTGTATGTAAAACCCATTTTGAAACCGCCAGATGTTTTCCTGAATCCTCGCATACTTCTGAGGTGGTAGTGACGCTTCAAAAACCGAGGGTCGAAAAGATTTATTCTTGATAATGGCAGTGATAATTCTTTTTCTGTACTCAGCAGTATCTATTTCCATCAACCGGCAAAAAAAAGCAGTATCGATTCCTTTGGCCTGAGAAGGTGTCACCATCAAATCGAAGGTTAGTGTATTATTGAGGATGGCTTGTTTGCTTCTGTCAAGCACCAGGCCTCTTGGTGGATAGATAGTTTTGCGAAGAATGGCATTGTCATCAGCCATCTGGCTGAATTTGCCCGACACCACCTGTAGATAAAACAACTGCGCTATGATGAGAACAAAAGCAATTAAGAAAATGAGGCGGATGATACGGCTTCTTGATTGGTTGAACGCAGACATTGAGTAAGTACGAAAGATAAAGTAGGAAGTAAGAAAAGATTTTTTTGTTACCGTTACAAAGTACGAATTACAAGAGGCGGTTTCCAAATCTATTTGCCAATAAACCCATGATTTAAGAAAAATTTCTGTCGGCACCCGATTGTGTACAAAATTTCTTACGCTGTATTTGTCCGGAATTTTAAGCGTCTGGGAAATAAAAGTTCGGCAGTAAAAATGAGCAACATGCTGATACCAGTTGTGGCAATTACTTTAATAATAAAGTCAATAAAATTTCCAACATCAAGCCATTCCAGAAAAACCATATAACCATGATGAAGCAGGGTAAGGATGAATACATACACGGCATACGGCGTCCATTGCATGGCTTTGGGTGAAGGCTCCCGGTAGTTAAATTCTGATGTGTCTTTTGGAGTAAGAACGTTGATGACAAAGGGTCTTACGTAGGCTATTAACAAACAAGCTGCAGCATGAAGGCCGGGAGTCATCATAAAATAGTCGAGAATAAGCCCGGTAAGAAACCCGATAATCAACAACCACATCCGGGAAACAGAAAATGGCAGCCACAAAATGAACAGGTAATATATATATGGAGTAATGAACCGATGCAGGTGCGGAATTTTATTCAACACATATACTTGTATCAGTATAAAAGCGGCCAACCGAAGTATATTTCTTAAGAAATCACTCACTTAGTACCTTTTTTGTTTTGTTCTATTTTCTTTTTGGTATCATCAAACAGTTTTACCTGCTCAGCCCTTTCCATATTTTCAATGATATGCACCTGCTGCAAGCTGTAAAAATTGGCTGCTGTTTTCACTTTCAACAAGTACATACCTGTGGTGTTGTCCAATTTTATATCGACAATTGTTCCTACCATATAACCCGGAGGAAAATTGTAGGACACAGTACTGGTAAGCACTGTATCTCCTTTTTTAACTTCTGTTGTTTTAGGAATTCGTTTTAAGGTAAGATACCGTGGGTCTTTTCCATCCCATTCGGCAGTGCCAGCATCACTAGTTTTTTTCAACGATGCACTTACTGAATTCTGTACATGCAGCAAGCTCATTACCTGGCTAAAGTTACTGCTTACATTTACCACCACTCCTACTGCACTCCCATCAGAACTTACAACAGCCATATTATCTTTTATACCCTGACTAGCACCGCGGTTTATTTGTATATAATTTTTTTGTGCATTAACCGTACTATAAACAACTGTTGCAGGTCGGGATAAATAACGACGATAAGTTCCGGCAGTGTCATAAAGTACAGAGTCCTGGATCATCTGCAAACCAGTATCCCGGCGCATAAAGTTGCGGGAAAGAAGATTCAGTAAAGAATCATTCATTTTGTGTACTCTCCGGTTTTCTTCCCGCAGGGTAAAATAATCTTCTCCTTCATTATAAATGCTGTTGATACGACCGGTCATTTCGTTGGCAACGCCCAGAAACTTAGCCCGATGAAACCTGTTGTAGCTAAATAAAAACCATAATGCCACTACCTGTAATATCAGGAAAGTGAAGAACGTTCTGTAACGACGGATAAAAAGAAATATGTTACGCATATATTAGGAGAAGGAACAAGAATTCAAGGGACAAGGAACAAGACTTAAAGTTCAATTCTCAAGCAACCGTTTTCAGCATCAAGTTTATTAAAAACAAAAAGTACAATATACCTATGAGGTTCTCTTGTGCCTTGCGCCTTGTACCTTTAATAGTTATCTCATTACAAAAGGATACCTGTCATAATGTTTAAGTGCAATGCCAGTTCCCCGTACCACACTTTTCAGCGGGTCATCTGCTATGTGCACCGGCAGTTTTATTTTGTTGGCTAATCTTTTGTCAAGACCTCTTAATAATGCACCTCCACCGGTAATATATAAACCCCGGCGATAAATATCGGCAGCCAACTCAGGTGGAGTTTGTTCCAGAGCTTTCAGGATAGCCTCTTCAATTTTGAAAATACTTTTATCCAATGCTTCAGCAACTTCCTGATAGCTAACCATTACTTGTTTTGGAATACCAGTTACTAGGTCACGGCCATTAACCGGGTAATCATCTGGCGGGTTATCAATTTCTTTCATGGCAGCACCCACATTTATTTTGATTTGCTCGGCAGTACGTTCTCCAATTAATAAACTGTGGTAACGACGAAGTGCTTCCATTATATCGGCCGTAAACTCATCACCGGCAATACGGATGGACTGGTCGCAAACAATACCTGCCAATGCAATAACAGTGATTCCCGTAGTGCCACCGCCAATATCAATAATCATATTACCCACCGGTTCTTCTACATCAATACCAATACCCAGCGCAGCAGCCATTGGTTCATGAATAAGATAAACCTCTTTGGCACCGGCTTGTTCGGCACTGTCACGAACGGCTCTTTTCTCGACTTCAGTAATGGAAGACGGGATACAAATCATCATTCTCCAGCTTGGCGGAAAAAGTCTTTTTTGAGGATATACCAATTTAATAAGCTCCCTTATCATCAGCTCGGCGGCATTGAAATCTGCTATCACACCGTCTTTCAACGGACGAACGGTACGGATGCTTTCGTGGGTTTTTTCATGCATCATCAGTGCCTTTTTCCCAACTGCCAGTACTTCCTTCGGATTATTCCGGTTAAGTGCAATGATACTCGGCTCATTTACCACTACTTCATCATTATGTATAATAAGGGTATTGGCTGTACCCAGGTCGATGGCTATTTCTTGTGTAAACCAGTTAAAAAGTCCCATTAATTATTATGATTGGATTTACCTGCCTACCGACAGGCAGGTTGAGGGCAAAGGTGAAGGAAATAATTTGAATTATCAAAGCAAAACCTTGCGGGATAAGGATTTATTTTAGTTGGGACGTTTTGACAAATTGTGGTTAAAAGAATTTTTACGGTCGTATTTATCGGCAATTTTCAGTAAATTATACATGGAGAAAATTTCAGTTTTGTGCACTTCTGTGGTCGGGTTTGCTGTCATTATTTTCAAAAATAATTTCAGCTAACTTCATTGTATGCGCATCATTACACGAACAGTTTTGATTTTATCAATCGTTAGCCTGCTGGCTGATGTGGCTAGTGAAATGCTGTATCCTGTTATTCCTATTTACTTAAAAGAAATTGGATTTACTGTTTTTTGGATTGGTGTATTGGAAGGTGTAGTAAATTTTACTGCAGGTATTAGTAAAGGTTATTTTGGAAAACTAAGTGATGAGAAAGGCGTTCGTTTACCTTTTATAAAGCTGGGTTATTTATTAAGTGCTGTTTCAAAACCTTTGATGGCAACGTTTGCTTATCCGCTCTGGATATTTTTTGTGAGAACAGTGGACAGGTTAGGCAAAGGTGTTCGTACTGCAGCAAGAGATGCATTGCTTTCGCAAGAAGCAACAAAAGAAACAAAAGCCAGCGTATTTGGATTTCATCGCAGTATGGATACAGTTGGTGCTGCTATCGGGCCCATATTAGCGTTGTTATTTTTATTTTTTTATCCCGGTGATTATAAAACACTTTTTTATATCGCCTTTATACCCGGTATTCTTTCTATTCTTTTTATTTTTTTACTGAAAGAAAAAAAACAACCTGTTTCTACATTGGGCAAAGGAAATTTTTTTTCGTATTTCAACTATTGGAAAACAGCAACACCCGAATTCAGAAAAGTTGTTCCGGGGCTATTGCTATTTGCCCTGTTCAATAGCTCTGACATTTTTTTACTACTGATAACAAAAGAAACAATTGGCGACTATACTATTATTTTGTCGGGACAAACTTTCAATGCAGATACAATTACCATTGCAGCTTACATATTTTATAATCTTATTTATGCTGCAGCATCATACCCAATCGGAGTTTTAGCGGACAGGCTTGGTTTTAAGAAGATTATTTTTCTGGGCCTTACCTTATTTACAATTGTTTACGGAGGCTTTGCTTTTCATCCTTCTATCGCCGTAATATTTATACTTTTTTCTATCTATGGTATTTATGCTGCCGCTACAGAAGGGGTCATCAAAGCATGGATAACTAATTTATCGCATAAAGAAAATACAGCAACAGCCATTGGCTTTTATACAAGTTGCGAAAGTATATGTGCCCTTTTTGCCAGTATCATTGCCGGCATGGTATGGACTTCTTTCGGAAGTTTTTACACCTTCCTTATTCCTGCTATCATCAGTATGGTGGTTATTTTTTATCTATCTGCTTTTTCCCCTAAAAAATAGGGTGGCTTTTTATTCAATTTTACTTCTAATAAAATTTCTGGCACAATTATAGTGTTCATGCAACCGGGACCACCCAATAGGCATCTGTACAAAAATTATTAATTTATGAGAAAAGTATTAGTGTTTTCAGCCGTATTGTTTTTTACAACCGCAGTAATGGGACAAAATAAGAGTAGCAACAGCTCTTCCTACAAAAATGCATTAGGTGTAAAAGTGTGGGACGGCGGAGGAATTTCGTTCAAGCATTTTTTTAATGAAAAGAATGCCGGCGAATTAATTGGTTATTTCTGGGGTCAGGGAACAAGAATTACCGGACTTTATGAAATACACAGTACTCTTGGTGATGATGGAAACTTTAAGTGGTACATCGGACCAGGTGCACACATTGGTTTATATAATACCAAATATGGCGATGGTGCATTCTTTGGTGTTGATGGTGTGTTAGGTCTTGATTATAAATTTAAGAAAGCGCCGATTAACATGTCATTGGACTGGCAGCCTTCGTTTGAATTTGGAGATAACAGAGGCTTTGTGGGCAGCTGGGGTGGATTAGGCATCCGTTACACTTTCTAATATATCGCTACGTTATGTGCAAAAAGAAAAAGGCCGCAGCAATGCGGTCTTTTTTCTACATAGATATTTTCTAAATATCTAAAGCGATCCAAACCCTAAGTGCTTTTCTATTTCAGCTGGCAATACAGGCAATTTTCTTCTTTCAATAAGAAAACTGTTAAGCTGTGCAATTTCTCTGAAGATATAATGTTTGTCTGCCGCTGCTTTCAAATAATCTTTACCAGTACTTCCTCCGGTGCCTATTCTTGTTCCAATCATACGGTGCACCATATTCATATGTCGATAACGCCAACTGCTGAGTTGTTCATCTATTTCCAACAAAGCATTCAGCAATTGAAAAGGTAATTGTAATAATGGATAGCCCCGATACAACATAATAAATAATGCTGCACGGCATGCGGCCGGAGATAGCGAACTGCCAGCAATAGGTGATTGGCTTTCAAAAATTTCTTCAAAGGATGTAAGATTATTTTTTTCACCTTCGGCAAGACTTGATTGATAACTTTTTTTATAATTATTCCAGAAAGCATCATCAGCACCTTCTTTTAAGAATGGCATTCTTTCTAACCAGCTATTTAATAATTGCAACAGCGATTGACTATTCTCTGCATTTTTAATAATATCAACATGTGCCGGGCAAAGTTGCGCCGTGTAATATTCTTTACCGTGACGTTGTTCAAATTTCAACCCCAGCTTTGCTTCCAATTCTTTAAACTGCCAACTTTGAAAACCTGATGCCGGACGGAGCATATCTCGGAAGTCAAGAAAATCCATCGGTGTCATGGTTTCCATAATATCTATCTGGTGTACCAGTACTCTTAAAATCGTAACACAGCGGTTGAGGCGATGAACAACAGTTTGCAATTCCGGTGAGTTATCATTCAGTGCAGGCTTACTCATAATACCAACAACTGAATCTGCTTCATGATGTAGTTGTTTAAACCAAAGTTCATATGTCTGGTGAATAACTATGAATAACATTTCATCATGCGCAGGCAAACCCAGCTTATCACTTTCGGGAGATTGTGCGTTCAGGATTTTATCTAATTGTAAATAGTCGTGATAACGTACTTCCATATGTAATCGGCACTGATGAAAAAAGGATGAGTGCAAATTAACGATAATTGATATCATTCGAACTCATAGCCAATATCACTCCTGAATTCCATATCAGTAAAAGATACTTTTTTCATTTCATCTTTTGATATTTCTACTGCATCAAAAACAGAGCGGCCATAAGAAGTGATGCAAAAAACCCGGCCACCACTGGTTACTACTTTACCATCTGCCACTTCTGTTCCCATTTGAAAAAGCATACTATCAGCAGGGTTTATATCGTCTATTCCACTTATTTCATATCCCTTTTGATATTCTCCGGGGTAGCCACCACTTACTGCCACTACGGTGCAAACTGTTCTCGGGTCAGTTTCAATTTTTATTGTATCTAATTGCTGATTACCAACAGCAGCAAACAACTCAACCAAATCATTTTTTAATCTCGGTATCACCACTTCTGTTTCGGGGTCGCCCATCCGGCAGTTGTATTCTATCATGTACGGTTCATCATTCACAATCATAAAACCTAAAAAGAGAAAGCCACGATATTCTAATCCTTCCTTTTGCAAACCCTGCACCGTTGGTTTAATTATTTTTTCTTCAATTTTTTTCATCAAAACATCCGTAGCAAATGGCACTGGGCTGATTGCTCCCATGCCGCCTGTGTTTGGTCCGGTGTCTCCTTCACCAATTCTTTTATAATCCTTTGCTTCGGGCAGCACTACATAGTTCTTACCATCAGTCAATACGAAAACAGACATTTCAATACCCTGTAAAAACTGTTCTATCACTACTCTTTTACCGGCGTCACCAAATTTTGCCCGTTGTATCATCAACTCAAATTCCGCAATTGCTTCCAGATGGTTTTCACAAATCACTACCCCTTTTCCGGCTGCTAAACCATCTGCTTTCATTACAATCGGCAGTGCATGATTTTTTAGGTAGCCGACCCCTTCTTCATAATTATCTACGGTAAATTCTTTGTACGCCGCCGTAGGAATATTATGCCGCATCATAAATGCTTTGGCAAATGCTTTGCTACCTTCCAATTGAGCGCCGTTTTTATCCGGGCCTATTACGTCAATATTTTTTAACGCCGGGTCGTTGATAATAAAATCGGTAACGCCTTTTACCAATGGCTCTTCCGGCCCCACGATAACGAGGTCAATTTTTTTATCAAGACAGGCTTTCTTAATGGAATCAAAATCGTTGAAACTAAAGTTCAGATTAATACCGCATTTTGCAGTGCCGGCATTACCGGGTGCAATAAAGAGACTTTCGCAAAGGGGGCTTTGCGAAAGTTTCCATGCAAGGGCATGTTCTCTGCCGCCGGAGCCTAATAAAAGGATATTCATAGCTATTTGAGGACTATATTTTACTGTGTACTTCGTAGCTAATTTTTAGCGTAGAAGTAATGCGTTGCGAATATCGGCCACATCCATTAAAGAA
This sequence comes from Chitinophagaceae bacterium, assembly GCA_031415255.1. Taxonomy (GTDB): domain Bacteria; phylum Bacteroidota; class Bacteroidia; order Chitinophagales; family Chitinophagaceae; genus JJ008. Next base: position 19,366 of record JANORJ010000450.1, read on the forward strand.
TAATGGAAAAAAATTTTGGGTGACTAAATTTCTGTATTTTGGTTGCCTCTAAAGCCGAGGTTTGTTTCGGCTTTACTTCATAAGACTCTGATTTATCAATTAAAAACTTCTGTATGACTCAACCAGCAAACCTCGGCAAGCATCCTAAAGGATTATACGTACTATTTTTTACAGAAATGTGGGAACGGTTTGGTTACTACTTGATGGTGGGAATTCTGTTATTGTTTCTCACAGACGGTTCAGGGAAAGGATTGCCGAGGGCAATGGGTACGGATGTAGTAGGAACTTTTATTGCACTGGTATATTTAACTCCTTTTATTGGTGGTTTGCTAGCTGACCGCTACCTCGGCTATATTAAATCTATTTTCATTGGAGGAACATTAATGGCGGCGGGATATCTCACCATCGCCTTACCAGGTGAGTACACCGCTTACATATCTATGGGGTTGATCATTATCGGAAATGGTTTTTTCAAACCTAATATTTCTACCCTATTAGGCAATATGTATAACAGGGAAGATCTAAGACCTTTAAAAGATAATGCGTATAATATCTTTTACATGGGTATTAATATTGGAGCCTTCTTCTGCAATTTTATAGCGGCCATTCTTCGGAATAAATGGGAAGGAATTGCGGGTTGGCAGGCTGCATTTTCTGCCGCTGGTATTGGTTTAATAATAGGGTTAATCGCATTGGCTTTCAATTTAAAGCATATAAAAGCCCATGACGTAAAACGGCCAATGCAAGCCGGTGATATGCCTACTTCAAAAATATTAGGTTCTGTATTCGCACCTATGATCGTATTTGCTGCACTGGGCTGGATCATTCCCGGTAATATTTTCGGCAGCGATTCGTCTGATGCTTTCATACTTGGCTGTGTCCCGGTTATTTTTTTCTATGTCAATCTCTGGCGAAAAGAAAAATCGGATGATAAAAAAGGTATCGGTGCATTATTATTTGTATTCGCTGTATCTATAATATTCTGGACCATTTACAATCAAAATTCAACTGGTTTAACTATTTGGACAGAATCGCATACCGACAGGTCTATTCCAAAGTTCATGGAAAAGCCGGCCGATGCGGTATACACTTTGCAAACATTGTCCGATACCAACCGGCTCGGTGATAAATTGGATGAATATATGGTTGTGGTGAGAGATAAAGATTCAATCAAAAGAAAGGATACTATCATAACAACTAGAATGAAAAAGGATAAACTCGTTTCAGATACTAGTATATATGGAATAACTAAAAATGGAAATAGGATAGATACCAGTTCAAAAGCAGTACAAGCAATGGGACCTGACCCATATTTTGTCAATATACCCAAAGATAAATGGCCTCCGGGCGGTGTAGCCAAAGTTGGCAACACCGAATTATTCCAATCCATTAACCCCTTCTTTATTGTTGCGTTTACACCGCTGCTCATTTTATTTTTTGCCTGGAGAGCCCGGCGTGGAAAACCAATTAGTACCGCCAGTAAATTTGCCTGGGCCCTTGTCATTTCAGGTTTGAGTGCATTGGTGATGGTATTCGCCGTAATGTCTGTACCAAGCATCTATACCCATAAGACAAGTTCCATGTGGCTATTCCTTACCTATGGTGTTTTCACAGTTAGTGAGATCTGCTTAAGCCCTATTGGTTTATCTTTTGTATCTAAACTGGCACC
>JANORJ010000451.1:0-9487 GCA_031415255.1 Chitinophagaceae bacterium
ACTCGCCGCCATCATGTTTACCGATATTGTCGGTTATACAGCAATGATGGGTAATGATGAACAAAAAGCTTTTGAACTGTTACGCAAAAACAGGGAGATCCAAAAACCGATTATCGAAGAATACGGAGGCCGCTGGATCAAAGAACTTGGCGATGGTGTGTTGGCGAGTTTTCCCTTAGTTAGCAGTGCCGTATATGCAGCAATAAAAATTCAAGATGCCTGCCACAATTCCAAAGCGTTTGAATTGAGGATTGGCATACACCAGGGTGAAGTGGTTTTTGAGAATGACGATATTTTTGGCGATGCAGTTCAAAAGCTTTTTGTTCATCATTACCCATCATTGCTGTATAACCGACAATATCGGTAAACATGATGGCGGCGAGTTGGCGGGATTGAGACATGCTTGAAAATTAGGTAATTATTTTGAATTCAACCAAAATTTTCTTTTTTAAATCACCAATGAAAAAGGGATGAGAAACTTGAAAAAATAAATTTATTTCCAATTATTGAGGATATAAAAAAAGTACCATAAAGTTTAATTTTAGTGAGGGCCTTCTTTAATGAAATCCTTTTTTGGAGCTTCTACTTTCCGATACAGAACTTGGAAAAAATATAATCTAACTGATCATCGTTTGTAATCTCGCCGGTTATCTCACCGAGATAGTGCAGACAACGACGAATATCTAATGCTAATAAATCACCCGGCAGATTATTATCCAACCCACTTTTAATATCAGTAAGTGATAGTTGCACCTCTTTCAATGCATGATAATGTCTAGCATTGGTGATGATGGTGTTTTCAGTTTGCATCTGCCCTTGCAGCACCGCATCTACCATTCTTTCTGTTAATATATCAGTGTGCAATTGTTGCTTGGCAGCAATAAAAATCATTTTATCCAAATCCCCGAATTTCTCTTTTACAGCATCCTCACCAGCCGAATCAATTTTATTCGCTACCAATAAATAATTCAGTTGCTGGCTATCAAACTCCAATTTTTTTGTTATAATCTCGGACTTGGTTTCAGCAGCATCGAATAAATACAATACTAAATCAGCTTGCTTCATTTTTTCCAAGCTTCGCTCCATACCTGCATTTTCAATTACATCATTACTATGCTGACGGATACCAGCCGTATCAATCAATCGGAAAATAATGCCGTCAATATTTATCAGTTCTTCAATCGTATCTCTCGTGGTTCCCGGAATATCGCTTACAATGGCTCTGTTTTCGTTAAGCAAACTGTTAAGCAGTGTTGATTTGCCTGCATTGGGTTTGCCGATAATAGCCACACTTACGCCGTTACGTATTACATTACCCAAAGAGAATGAATTAACAAGCTGATTAGTTGATTCAGTTAATTCATTAATCAGTTCATAAAATTGTTTGCGATCTGCAAACTCTACATCCTCCAGGGAAAAATCCAGTTCCAATTCTATTAATGCAGAAAAACGAATCAGCCTTTCCCGCAGTACAGATAGATTTTCAGAAAAACCGCCCTTCATTGTATGCAAAGCTGCTTTTTGCGAAGCAGCAGTATTAGAAGCAATCAAATCTGCTACGGCTTCCGCTTGGGCAAGATCTAACTTTCCGTTTAGGAATGCCCGTTGGGTAAACTCACCGGGCTTGGCAAGCCTTGCTCCTTTTTTTATACAGGCATCAATTACCTGCTGTTGTACATAAGGTGAGCCATGACAGCTGATTTCTACCACATCTTCCCCGGTGTATGATTTTGGATTTTTAAAAAGAGATAATACAGCTTCATCCAATATTTTTTCTCCATCTTTTAAAAACCCGACATGTAAAGTGTGAGTAGGTTGAGCCAATAAATTTTTTGCAGGAAATAATTCGTTGGCAATAGCAATGGCTTTAGTACCACTTAGCCGTATAACACCGATAGCCCCCACTCCGGGAGGTGTAGCCAGTGCTACAATTGTATCGTCCCAACCTGAAAGTTTATTCATCATTGCATCAAAAATAAACTAATTGGCATTGAACTATGCAGTACTAGCAGATTATAAACAAGATGCAGGTTTTTGTATTTAATCCAATTAGATTTTAAAAGCATTTTGTCGAGACGATAATCATTTACGAGTGAATTTGAACACGGATGACACAGCTTGTCCCGAAGAATTTCGGGAGACTAAACGGATAAACACAGATTTCTCTGCTACGCAGAAATCTTGGGTTTTGATTTATCAAAATACTCTGTGTTCATCTATCCAATCCGTATCATCCGTGTTCAAAAATGTATTTACTATCTTTCATTGGTATTAATCCACATCTGACATTTTTGTTGCCGGTCCATTATTTCATTTATTGAAAAGGACACTGCTTCTATGCAAAAAAATATCCTCTCCCAAAACTGGAAGAGGATATGAATTAATCAGAAGAGATTTTATTCTCCAGTTACCTGGAAAGTAATAGGCTGCTTACGATATGCTTTTACAGGGCGACCGTTTTGAACAGCGGGTGTCCAATTTGGTCCTTTTTTAATTACCCTTACAGCTTCTTGTTCCATGCCATAACCGTGGTTGGTCATTGCTTTTACATCACTGATATTTCCTTCTTTATCCACTACAAACTGAACAACAGTAGTGTAAGTACCTTCTGGTGCACCAGCATCTGTGGCTACTTGGGCATTACAGTTTCTTTCAAGATACTGTCTCCATTTGCCATCACCACCTGGAAACTTAGCTTCAATTTCCACTTTGTCAAATATCTTATTCTCGTCTTCTTCTTTCTTTTCTTCTACGATCTGCTTTCCTTCATCAATTACAACAGGAGTAGCAATGTTATCATCTTTAATACCTTCCTGATTTACCACATCAATCTTTGCATCTTTCAATTCTTCTTGTGGCGGTGGTGGTTTTTCCACCTCTTCATCTTTTTTGATAACAGGAGGAGTAAATTGCTTCATCTCCACTTTTGGTGGCTCTACTTTTGGTGGAGGTGGAGGCGGAGGTATTACTTTCTTTTCTTCCTGTTTTACCTCAGTTAAAGTTACTTCCTGCATTTTTACTTTTTTATCACTACTTCCCTTTAGGTTGCTGGCCAGCAGTGAACCACCGATGGCTAAAAAAGCAACAGAGGCAGTAATGACAAGTGCACGGGTAATACGGCTGTTATAAGTTTTTCTCAAATTATAAGCACCGTAATCTTTGTTCCTGTCTTCGAAGATCAGGTCCAGAATGTCGGCTGATAAAATTTTGTTGGCTTCCATACTTAGCGTTTTTAATTAGATGCTTGTTGCTGTCTAATTCCATAAATACCGGCAGTTTATTTTATACCGCTGGTTTCTTCTGTTTTTTTAATCAACTCATATTCCTGATCTAAAATCTTAACCATGGCATAAGTGCGAACCTGATTAATAGTCATTTCATCCAGGATGTCCACCGTGTTTTTGTAAGTGGCATCATTATCTGGTTTAATGATTATGATAAAATCCCGGTCTTTACAAGCATTAGCCCAATCGGGGTCTTTTTTTGCTTTAGCATTTTCCTGTGTTTTTGCACAGGTTGGGTCATGCTCATGGCGGCCTATTACTTCTGCCTTCTTTTTGATAATAATATCACGGATACCTTTGAATGTGGTTGATTTAAAATTATTACCTGTTGCATCAACCACTAATTTTCCTTCATAATAATATACCTGATCACCTTTGCCCAGCATAATACTAAGCACACCCGACTCTTTAGCCTCTGTTTGATCTTTTGGATCTTTAATATCCTTGGGCATATTAAGGTCAAGAGTGGTAGGTGTTGTCATGGTGGTAGTAAAAATAAAGAAGGTAATCAGCAGAAAACCCAGATCCACCATGGGTGTCATGTCAACCCGGGTAGAAAGCTTTTTAGCTTTTTTGACCCCAGGTCCTTTTTTGTGGCTATCACCACTACTGGTATCTATACTTGACATAATAAACGGGTTAAATTTAGATAATACTAATTTTTTACTCTCTGATTAAACTTATCCAGCTCCGAATTGCTCGGTATGTCATCAAGAGAAGTCACCAGATTATATTTAAACTCATCATTACGTTTTAATGCATTGATGACAGCTTCAAACGCCGGGTATGTTGATTTGGCATCGCCTTTAATCAGGTAATTTAATTTTTCTCCTGCAAAAGCTTTCTTAGATGCGGCAATCCACCAGTATAGCTGGTTATTGGCCGAATCCAATACTGGAATTCCTGGCTGTTTGAGGTTAGCCTGCTCTTTAGGATCTAAAGCTAATAATTGCTTTAAATTTCCGAAAGGGACAGCAACTGCAAATGTTTGCCTGAAATTCGCCATCTCGGCATTTGATAAACTTAGTGACTGGCTGCTGTTAACATCCTGAATGATTGCATCTTTTTTTCCGGGGTCTTTATCTGATAATACAGAGAAAAATACACGGTTAGAAGAGTCAACAATTATCATTACAGCATTATTCTCAGGCAATTTCTGAGAGTTTACAGACCCCGGAGTGGTAATTTCTACCGGTTCCGGTGGCTTAAACTTGGTAGCCAGCATGAAAAAGGAAAGAATCAGAAAGGCAACATCCACGAACGGCGTCATGTCGGTATCCGTACTCTTCCTTGGCATCTTAACACTTGGCATGATTACAATAATTTAGAATTGAGATGAATAGGTTTTAAATTTCCATACAAAAAAGCCTGTTTTTTCAGGATTATTTGTACAAAGAAGCAAAACTCTGAGTCAGGGTAAAACCTGATTCATCAATGCCGTAAGTTATTGAGTCAATCTTAGTGGTAAATACGTTGTACATAATAAGTGCTATAGCAGACGTACCAATACCCAATGCTGTATTATACAATGCCTCGGAAATACCTATCGCAAGGTCAGCTGCTGCACTACCGCCACCTTCAGAACCCAATGCCGAGAATGATTTAATCATACCCATTACCGTACCTAATAGGGCAACTAACGTACCAACTGAAGTAATGGTAGAAAGGAACACCAGATTTTTCTGCAGCATCGGCAGTTCAAGTGCTGTTGCTTCTTCTACTTCTTTTTGAATAGAGATTACTTTTTGATCAGTACCCATGCCACCTTCGTTAATCATTTCTTTATAACGGCGAAGACCAGCTTTCATTACATTACCAACAGAACCTCTTTGTTTATCACACTCAGACAAAGCTGCATCTACATTGCGGTTAGCAAGATGATACTGTACTTTACGGATAAAATCAGAGATAGAACCATTTCCTAATGCCTTGCGTATAGTCAAGTATCTCTCAATAGAGAAAACTATTACCATCAGCAACATACCAATCAGAATTGGAATGATGAAACCACCTTCATAGATACCATGCAACGCATCTTTGGGGTTTTTTAACTTTCCGTGATGTGGAAATAATCCTGAACCGGGATTATTAAATGCAGAAGCATCACCCAGAATAAATCGCCAGATTAAATAACCGGCCAGGATACAAACTACTGGTGCAATCCATGAAATGGCATTGCTGCTCTTTTTGGGTTGAACAGAAGTTGCCTTAACAGATGCAGTTGGTTTTGTCTCTGCCATGATCTTAATTTTTTAGTTTTTTTAAATGATAAATTAGAGTCCGTCTTTTAAGAGCTACAATGCTAAGAAAAAAGTCTTGTATAAAGCTCCATCCCTTCATTTTTTTAAAGAAGGGACTTCAAGTTAAGGATTTTTTAATATTGAACAACTTCCAGAAAAAAAATTTGAAAAATAATTTATAGTCTTCAACAACAAACGATTGCAATCTGTTGCTAAGCTGGCTTATTCATATCGCAAAGCCTCTATGGGGTTGAGTTTCCCGGCTTTAAGAGCCGGATATAAACCTGCCACCAACCCGACAATAGTACATATTAAAATTCCGTATAAGACCCAGTTCCAAGGAACTACAAAGCCGGTATTGAGTACCACTGAAAAAAGATTGCCTACCATAATGCCCAATGCTATTCCAAACAGGGCTCCCATCACACTAATAATGATAGCTTCCAGCAAAAACTGACGGCTAACTGCCTTACTTTTTCCCCCGATAGCTTTTACAAGCCCCACTTCTCTGGTTCGTTCGGATACAGATACCAACATTATATTCATTAAGCCAATGGCAGCCCCTATCAACGTAATAAGCCCAATAACCGTCGCTGAAACGGTAAGAAACCGTAAGCTATTCATAGCTTTTTCTGCAATGCTATCACTTCTATCCAGGACAAAATTATTTTCTTCGGTAGTATTTAATTTGCGGATGCTCCTGAATACACCTTCCGATTCCCCCATGGCCGCTTGAACTTTTTGCAGGTCGGGAGTCATTATACCAATTACAAATGAATAACCTGCAGGAAAATTTTTACCCACATTTGAATAGGTGGATATAATAACATTATCCCTGCTAAATCCAAAACTGGAACCCCTGCTTTTCATTACAGCCAGCACACGGTAAGGAATATTGTTGATGCGGACGATAGCATTTACTGCCCTATCTATTCCTTCTTTAAATAATTTTTTAGCCACGTCATATCCAAGCAAACAAACATTTCCTCCGGATTTTACATCTGTGCTACTCAGGTTTCTTCCATATTGAATAGTAAACCCATTTAGTTGCAAATAATTATCATCTCCTCCAAATAAATAAACATTTGGATTGGTTTTCCGATTATTGAACGAAGCAATATTATTTCTGCCACCAAATATGGAAATGCTTTTTACAGATGGAAATGCAAACCTCTCAGCAAATATTTCTGCTTCGGTTCTGGTGATTAATTTTCCCAAGCTTGATGCTTTCTCTTTTTTGTCTCCCTTTTTTGAAACCGTAATATCCTTTTTATTACCTCCACCGAAATTGATGTTTCTTTCTTTGTAGCGGAGAGTAAAAGCATTTGCACCCATGGTGGAAAAACTTTCGGTGAACTTCTGATTCATTGCTTTAATGGCAGTAATGATACCAATCAAAGCCATGATACCGAATGCAATGATAGAAACTGTAAGACTTGTTCGAAGTTTATTACTACGAACAGTGCGGAAAGCCAACAAAAAGATATCACGAAAATTCATTTTGAATACAAGTCAGACGGAGACTCCCGAAATAATCGGAAGAGGCTGTCAGACTTGTACTCAAAGATACTGCTATGACGATAAGCAATAATAACAATTACTATAGTCAGAGGGAGACTCCCGAAATAATCGGGACAGGTTGTCAGACTATGGAAACTAGTTATTAGTCAGACCAGGACGGTCAGATTAATAATTCCGTCAGACCTTGTTAAAAATAAAACCAAGTAAGTAATAGATTAGGGAAGATGCCAAGCAGAATAACTAAAGCAGCCAATAATACCAATGTCCATTTAAAAGCAGGAGTAACTTCGATTGGCTGTGCATCACCCTCTTTAAAATACATTGCTTGAATAACACGGAAATAATAATAGACACTTACTGCTGCCATCAATACTGCAAAAATAATCAGCCATAGATTTTTTCCTTCTCCCATTGCCGCTTTCAGCATATAAAACTTGGAAAGAAAGCCGGCAGTAAGTGGAATGCCTGCCAATGATAAAAGGAATATAGTGGTAGTGGCGGCTAACAAGGGTTGATGTTTTGCAAAGCCATTGAAGCCATCAAAAGTATAATCCTTCATTTTTATCAGCACGGCAAATATACCGATGGTAGCAAAACTATATGCTGCAGTATATAGTAATAAACCCTCTTTAGCATCTGCATTCATAGCATATAATGACAACATCATAAAACCAGCCTGGGCAATACTGGAATAAGCTAGCATTCGTTTTACACTTTGTTGAAAAACAGCCGTAATGTTTCCAATGAAAAGGGTAGCTACGGTAAGAATAGCAATAAACAATTGCCATTGCTTTTGCTGCAATCCAAAAGCATCATCAAACAAACGAATAAATGCTATGAATACGGCAGCTTTTACAATGGTAGCCATAAAAGAAGTAAAGACTGTTGGTGCACCGTCATACACATCCGGCGTCCAAAAATGGAATGGTGCAACAGAAGCTTTAAAAGACATAGAGAAAAGCAATAGTAACATTCCGGCAATTAATAAAGCAGATGGTTTTGATTCGGTAAAAGCACCAATGGTAACGGTGTTAAAAGTTCCCATTGCTCCATATATCAAGGCAATTCCCATCAGCATAAGGCCAGTGGAAAAAGCACCCAATAAAAAATACTTTAGCGATGCTTCATTACTTTTTAAATTTCTCTTATCACTACCAGTTAAAATATAAAGAGGTATGGAAATAATTTCAATGCCAAGAAAAAGTATCAGCAATGATTTAAAAGAAGAGGTAAGAGTGATACCGCAAAGAATAAAAAAGATAAGGGCAAAATATTCGGCGTAGTTAACACCTACTTTTTCCATATCTCTTGCTGATAGCAGCAAGTATAATAGAGTTGAAAACAATGCGATACTATTAAACAGCAAAGAAAAACTGTCAAAGACAATCATTCCTTTCGTATCAATTTTGAACAATACGGTTCCGCACATTTCCAGAATATTGACAAGCAATAACAAACACAGCCCCGCGATAGCAAGGTTCCGAATAGCAGCTTTTGATTTCAGCAGAATTCCGCTGAACATCATAATAACTCCCAGTATTGCTGATAATAATAATGCGTTCATATTAAACCCTTCCTACTGTTTCTGCATACTCTGCAAAAGCAGTTCGAATTTTTTAAAGATTGATTCTGATACGGCGGTAGTTTCATTCAGCAAACATTGCGGATAAACACCCAGTCCGAAAATAATTAATACAATAATACCCAGGGCCAGCTTTTCATTCCACTTAATATCCTGTGTATTGGCGGTTAACTCGTTGGTGTCGCCATAAAAAACCTTGCGAATCATATTCAATGTGTAAACAGCACCGAGTATGATACCCATGCCAGCCAGTACAATAAACCAAATATTATAATGAGTGATTGAACTGAATATACCATTGAACATCAAAAACTCCCCGGGAAATGCGTTAGTAAGCGGCAAAGCTATATTTGCCAATGCTACTATTACTAATAAAACTGCCAGTGCCGGTGCTTTTTGTGCTAGTCCACCTAACTCCGATATTTTTCTGGTACCGAATTGTCTTTCGATTAATTCAACAACTATCCACAAGCCGATAATGTTGATACCATGATTAAACATTTGTATCATCAATCCTTGAAGTCCAATTACATTTTGTGTAAAGGCGGCTGCACACATCAACCCAATATGAGCAATAGATGAATAAGCTATTAAACGCTTCAAATCATCCTGCTTAATGGCAATCAGTGATGCATAAATAACTCCAATCAAAGCAGCTGATGTAATAAAGTCGCCCCATTGAAAAGAAGCGAATGGTACTATGGGAAACAACCAACGTAACATTCCAAATACCCCCATTTTTACCATCACCCCACTTAGTATCATGGTAGTAGCGGTTGGGGATTGCTCATACGTATCGGGCTGCCATGTATGAAGAGGAAAAATTGGCATCTTAATAGCAAAAGCAATAAAGATGAGCC
>JANORJ010000452.1:0-2738 GCA_031415255.1 Chitinophagaceae bacterium
GCCGATGAATAAAAAATTCTGCATCCGGAGGCGACTATCCCAAAGCAACTTCTTATTTACAAATGAGTAACAAGATGGCAGAAACGTTGAAGTATGTAGAGCTGCAATCCAATAATTATAACGAACTGGCCAGTGTGGCACAACGGCAAGGGCATTATCAGGAAGCCTATGAATATTTTTTGAAACGATCTTACCTGCGGGATAGTTTGTTTGCCATGGAAAAAACAAAACAAATTGAAGAACTGAACACCAAATATGAATCGGCAAAAAAAGAACAACAAATACAGCAACAAGATAGTCGCCTCCGGATGCAGAATTTTTTATTCATCGGCATCGCCGGATTGATATTATTAATCGGGCTGCTTATTAATTCTCAATACCGGCGCAATAAACTGCGGCAGGAAGCCAACATGAAAACGGAATTGATGAAGCAGCAGGAAATGTCGGTGAAGGCGGTAATAGAAGCGGAAGAAAACGAACGGCAACGCATAGCCAAAGACCTGCATGATGGAGTGGGACAAATGATGAGTGCTGCAAAAATGAATTTGTCGGCGTTCGAATCGGAAGTAAAATTTGCCAACGAAGAACAAAAACAATCGTTGGAAAAAGTAATTCAGTTAGTGGATGAAAGTTGTAAAGAAGTGAGAACAGTATCTCACATTATGATGCCGAATGCGTTGCTGAAAAAAAATCTTGCGGCCGCTATCCGGGATTTTGTTGACAAGCTGAATAACAAAACCTTGCAGGCACATGTGCATACCGAAGGATTAGACGACCGAATGGACTCCAACATAGAGACGGTACTGTACCGTGTCATCCAGGAATGTGTACACAATGCCATTAAGCATGCGGGAGCCACCACTTTAGACATTTCTCTTATCCGTGACAAAGACGGCATCAGCGGCACCATTGAAGACAATGGCAAAGGCTTTGATGTGGCCGATAAAGAAAACTTTGAAGGCATCGGCCTTAAAAATATTACTACTCGTATAGAATACCTGAAAGGCACCGTGGATTTTGATACGGCACCGGGACGGGGAACGGTAGTGGCCTTTCATGTCCCAATTTCTTGAGCTGAAAACCATTTAAATTATAGGAAATCATACTCTTTCAGCGCCTATTCACCATTCACTACTGCCTATTCACCTCTTTAACATTTCCCCAACTGTAACCCGCCCCACCCATGCATCCATACTATCGTCAACCGGCTGACAAATGAACAAAACCAATTTAGACTTTTTACCCCGCCTGACGTAGCTTAGCGAAATCAGCGCACCAATCACTAACGACAATGAAAAACGGAAAGATCACCCTAGCCCTAGTAGATGACCACCAGATAGTTATAGACGGATTAACCTCTTTGCTGAAAGGTCATGATAAATTTAAATTTGCCTTTGCCACCACCAACAGCGGTGAAGTAATAGAAAGAATAGCCCAAACCCCCATTGATGTGTTGCTGACGGATGTAATGATGCCGAAACTACCGGGCAATGAATTAGCTAAACAGGTAAAGCAAAAATATCCCGATGTAAAAATATTGGCTCTCTCCATGAGTGGGCAGGGCGACCTGGTAAATGAAATGATAGAAGATGCCGACATCTCCGGTTATGTATTAAAAAATATTGGTAAGCAGGAGCTGATAACGGCGTTGGAAAAAATTGCTGACGGTGGAATTTATTTTAGTGATGAAGTGATAGACGAACTGCAACGCACCAGTCAACGAAAAAAACAAAATGCAGAAGCCCACCTTACCGACCGGGAAGTAGAAATAACCCGGCTGATAGAAAAAGAATACAACAACAAACAAATAGCTGAAACACTATTTATCAGCGAACGGACGGTGGAAACACACCGTAAGAATATCTTTCGTAAAACAAATACAAACTCTGTTATTGGATTGGTGAAGTATGCGTATGAGCATAAGTTGATATAATCCCAAAGGCAGGTTTGTTCAAAAACCCAAAGTCCAACGCCAGAGATTATCCACTATTACTTTATCATTTCAACCATACTTTCTATCTTAGTATGCCATCTAAATATGGTAAACTTTGATGCAACCAATATTAATCAAGAGATCAAGGGCTGACCTAATACGACAGTTTGATTTTTTAAAGAAATTTGAAAATTCAAAATACCTACAGACCTATAAGCCCTGGATATTAAACATATTGGGTCTAACAATACTAGAGTTTATATTTTTTTTCTTTACAGATAAGGACAATTTTGTAACACTAAAAGCAATTACTTTTTCTCTTATTTGTTTGATATGGGTAATTGCTTCCATTTATTCTACATGGTTTTTTCTTACAAGAATAAAAAGAAGAGATAATAAAATTAAATCCGTTATAAATACTTCATTAACTGATAGAACGGAATATTACATTTCCTTTGATCAAGATAAATTAGTAATATCCTCAGCAGCATCAAAAACTGAAATGGAATGGTCCTATTTTAAGGGTTACATGGAGAATAATTCTTCTATTTTCTTATTCCCAGAAGGTTCTATCTATTCTTGCTATTCGTTTTCCTCAGAAGAAATAGGTCAACAAAATGTTGATAATTTAAAAAATATTTCAAAATCTAAACTTCCACTTTTAAGAGTGCAGTTTAATGGAATTACAAAATACTTTGTAAGTGTTACGAAAGCTGATATTGCATAAACCACTTACATTTCAGCCTATTCTAAATTAGATTTTACGTAACCAAAAGGTTTCCTATATTTGTAACCGATTGGTTAC
>JANORJ010000453.1:0-9442 GCA_031415255.1 Chitinophagaceae bacterium
TTTGGAAGAGAGGGTGGATTGCATGGATTGTCGGCTTATGTTAATATATGCCCCTGACCCCTACCCTTCGAAAAGCTCAGGAGAGAACTTAGGTTTGATGAACTTGACTATTTATTTGGAACGTCAATCATTCGAAAATAATCTCTGTTAATCCGTGAAATCTGTGGTATATATTTTTCGTGTTGTTTTGTGTTTATTCGTGGCTAAAATAATTTTATGGAAAAAGTAATTAAAAAATCTTCGCTTTCTATCAGCGAGAATGGTTTAGAGAAAAAAATTTCTTCTAAACGATTGGAAGTATTGAAGACGTATAAAATTTATATCGGCGGACAATTTCCAAGAACCGAATCGGGAAGATTTTATCAACCAGAAAATGCCGCTGGAAAAAAATTGGCCAATGTTTGCCTAAGTTCAAGAAAAGATTTTCGGGATGCTGTAGTAAGTGCAAGAGGTGCCGTAAGTGGATGGAGCGGAAGAGCCGCATTCAACCGTAGCCAGATTTTATACCGTATGGCAGAAATGCTGGAAGGAAGAAAAGCACAATTCATAGATGAACTGATACAACAAGATGCAACAAAAGCAAAAGCAGAAAAAGAAGTGAATCTTGCTATCGACCGCTTAATATATTATGCTGGCTGGTGCGATAAGTTTCAGCAAATCTTTAGTGCCGTAAATCCGGTGGCGAGTTCACATTTTAATTTTTCTGCACCAGAAGCAACCGGTGTAGTTTCTATAATTGCTCCGCAAGGTGATTCATTGTTGGGATTAGTTTCAGTTATCGCTCCTGTTATTGCTGGAGGAAATACTTGTATTGTTTTAGCATCAGAAACAAAACCATTGTGTGCTGTTACGTTTGCTGAAGTATTAAACTCATCTGACCTTCCCGGCGGAGTTGTTAATATTTTAACAGGCAAGCCTTCCGAACTGGCCAGTTGGTTTGTGGACCACATGGATGTAAATGCAACCATTTATTGCGAAAACAATTCTGAAGTGCAGAAAATGATACGGGAAAAATCGGCCAATAACCTGAAACGTATTACTTTCTACGACAAAATAAATTGGCAAACAGATGAAGGTCAATCACCTTACTTCATTATGGATACTCAGGAAATAAAGACCACCTGGCACCCGGTAGAAAATATTGCCAGTTCCGGTGCGGGTTATTAATTTTGGTAAGATTTTTGAACCCTATACTACATGAAATTTATTTTAACATTCGCCGCTTTTATCTTTTCAACTACCTGTTTTTCGCAGAAAGATACTGCCTGGATTATACCTGTTGACAGTAATTCCGTTATTGTTCACAAAGACCCACGACTTGATCTGCTGGTTAAAAAACAAGCTAATATTAACGAGACAACCAGCCGGGATAGCAGAAGAACCGATAAAGGTTTTCGCCTGATGATCATCAGTACAAATAACCGGGATGAGGCTTTGGCTGCTAAAACAAAAGTTTACACTTTTTTCCCTGATTTGAAAGCTTATATGTGGTACCAGTCTCCTTATTTCAGGATTAAAGCAGGCAATTTTAAAGAACGTAAAGATGCCGAAGCCTACCAAAGAAGACTAAATACTTATTTTCCCAAAGGTGTATTTATTATGAAAGATATTATTGAAGTAAAGCTGGGTAAGGGCATTGATGATGAAATTAACCCTTAGTCCACAGTCAAAATAGCTTATCAAATAATCCCCGCTAGACCAGCGGGGATTATTTATTTTATACTTCGAAGCTGCTTCGGGGCGAAGTAGTATTTTTGTCGCATGATTGAAAAGATTAAAGCCTTAGCCAAAAAATATGCTCCCGATTTTATTGAAGTCCGCCATCACCTTCATGCCCATCCTGAACTGAGTTACCAGGAATTTGAAACGTCCAAATTTGTACAAAGTAAATTGACAGAACTGGGAATTCCGTTTGAAGTAAAAGCAACAACCGGGGTAGTTGGCTTGATAAAAGGGAAAAATCCTTCAGCAAGAATTATAGCCCTCCGTGCCGATATGGATGCACTACCGATAAAAGAAGAAAATGACGTTCCTTATAAATCAAAGAATGATGGAGTGATGCATGCCTGCGGACATGATGTGCACACTACTTGTTTGCTAGGTGCTGCAAAAATTCTGACTGAGTTAAAAGATGAATGGGAAGGTACCGTAAAACTTATTTTTCAACCGGGTGAAGAAAAAAATCCCGGCGGTGCTTCGCTAATGATAAAAGATGGTGTGCTGGAAAATCCAACGCCGCAAGCCATACTTGCCTTGCATGTAAATACTATATTAGAAGTTGGTGAATTAAGTTTTCGCAGTGGAAAAGTGATGGCCAGTGCAGATGAAATATATATTACCGTAAAAGGTAAAGGGGGGCATGCTGCATCACCACATCTAATTGTTGATCCGATTTTAATTGCCTCCCATCTAATTATTGCCTTGCAACAAATTGTCAGCCGGAATAATAATCCATTTAATCCGTCTGTACTTTCTATCACTTCATTCAATGGTGGCAATACAACGAATGTTGTTCCGAATGAAATAAAGCTGATGGGCACCTTTCGGGCAATGGATGAAGCATGGCGGTTTAAAGCACATGACTTGATTCGTAAATTAACAACCGACCTTGTTCATTCCATGGGTGGTGAAGTTGATTTGCATATTGACGTTGGCTATCCCTGTGTAATGAATAATGAAAAAGTAACCGCTGCTGCAATGAATAATGCAACTGAATATATGGGTGCTGATAAAGTAAGTGAAACAGAACTCCGCATGGGCGCAGAAGATTTTGGATATTATGCACAACAAATTCCTGCTTGTTTTTATCGCCTTGGAACTATGAACAAAGCAAAAGGAATTACCGCCGGCGTACACACTCCTGTTTTTAATATTGATGAAGATGCTATTGAAATTGGAATGGGGATGATGGCTTGGTTGGGGATTTCTACAGAAATATAAAGTGATAAATCTTGATTGTGTCGGCGTTTTTCCACAAAAATTAAAAGCAAAAATGATGACAAAATAACTGGCTTTTGTTGGGAAAAAGTATCGTTTATTATTTTGTACATTGCAGCCCCATTCGAAAGCACTATTGACAATAGTATGAAATAATATTTTATTATGGATAATGATTTACGCAAACAACAGGCACTCGAATATCATTCAAAAGGAAGACCTGGAAAAATAGAAGTAGTACCTACTAAAGAAGCCAAAACTCAAAGAGACCTTTCTCTTGCTTATTCCCCCGGAGTAGCAGCACCTTGTTTAGAAATTGCCGCTGATGTGGAGAATGTTTATAAATACACTGCCAAAGGAAATTTAGTTGCTGTTATCAGTAATGGCACCGCCGTTCTTGGTCTTGGCAACATTGGCCCTGAAGCAAGTAAGCCTGTAATGGAAGGCAAAGGAGTTCTCTTTAAAATATTTGCCGACATCGATGTATTTGATATTGAGATAAACGAAACAGATCCAGTAAAATTTGTTCAGATTGTAAAAGCACTGGAACCAACTTTTGGTGGCATCAACCTGGAAGATATTAAAGCACCCGAATGTTTTTTCATTGAAACGGAGTTAAAAAAAATACTGAACATCCCCGTGATGCATGATGACCAGCATGGTACTGCCATCATCAGTGCAGCAGCATTACTGAACGCATTAGAAATTCAAAAAAAGAAAATTGAAAAAGTAAAATTTGTGGTGAACGGTGCTGGTGCAGCAGCTATGGCCTGCATCATGCTTTATGAAGAATTGGGAGCAAAACATGATAATTTTTTATTGTTCGACCGTAAAGGTGTGTTGCATAAAGGAAGAACAGATCTGGAAGATTTCAAATTAAAATTTGCCAATGCAAAAACAGATATGACATTGGCGCAAGCCATGAAAGATGCGGATGTGTTTATTGGATTAAGTGCCGGCAATTGCGTTACCGCCGACATGGTAAAAAGCATGGCTAAAAATCCAATTGTGTTTGCAATGGCCAACCCCGACCCGGAAATTACTTGGGAAGATGCAACCGGTGCAAGAAAAGATGTTATCATGGCTACCGGCCGCAGCGATTATCCTAATCAGGTAAATAATGTACTCGGATTCCCTTACATTTTTCGTGGTGCATTAGACGTTAGAGCCACACAAATTAATGAAGCCATGAAAATGGCGGCAGTAAAGGCGTTGGCAGAACTGGCTAAAACACCGGTACCCGACATTGTGAATATGGCGTACAATGAAAAGAGCATTGTATTTGGTGAAAATTATATTATTCCTAAACCGCTTGACCCAAGATTACTCGCCACCGTTGCTCCGGCCGTTGCCAAAGCAGCCATGGAAAGCGGCGTAGCAAAACAACCCATCACAAATTGGGAGGCTTATGTTACCAACCTGAATAAACGTCTTGGACTGGATAACCAGGTAATGAGAGTTATCGGTAACAAAGCCCGTCGTGATCCAAAACGAATTGTATTTGCAGAAGCAGACAATGTAAAAATTTTAAAAGCCGCACAAATAGTTTTTGATGAAGGTATTGGTTATCCGATTTTGCTAGGTGATGAAACAAAAATTAAAAACATCGCCGCAGCCAATGGTATAGATATTGAAGGACTTCCCATTTTTGATCCTCGCAGTGAAGCCACCGAAGAAAGAAGGAATATGTATTCTGAAATATTCTTTGCAAGAAGAGGCCGCAGAGGTTTTAATGCGTATGAAGCGAAAAAAGTGATGAGGGATCGCAACTACTATGGTTGCATGATGGTAGAATGTGGTGATGCCGATGCGATGATTTCTGGCCTGGCAAAAAATTATCCTGATACTATTCGTCCTGCATTGCAGACTATTGGCACCGAAGAAGGAGTAAAGAAAATTGCCGGCATGTATTTAATGCTTACCAAAAAAGGGCCCTTATTTTTGGCAGACACCACGGTTAATTTTAACCCGACAGCAGAAGAGTTGGCAGAAATTACGTTGATGGTAGCAAAAGAAGTCCGCAATTTCAATATAATTCCTCGCATTGCCATGCTTAGTTATTCCAATTTTGGCAGCAGTAATTCTCCTGAAGCGAACCTGGTAGCTAAAGCTAGAAAAATAGTGAAAGAAAAAATGCCTTCCTTATTAGTTGATGGTGAGATGCAGGCAAGTGTGGCTTTCAATAAAGAACTGATGAAAGAAAATTATCCTTTCAGTGAGCTGGTAGATAAAGATGTAAATACATTAATATTTCCCAATCTTGCATCGGGCAATATTGCTTACAATTTATTAAAAGAATTAGAGACAGCCGATGCCGTTGGCCCTATTTTGCTGGGACTAAAAAAACCGGTACATATTTTGCAACTGGGCAGTTCGGTTCGCAGTATCATTAACATGGCGCTGGTAGCCGTAGTTGATGCGCAGATAAAAAGCAAAATTGCCACCGATGAAATTGTGAAAAAATCAAAATGGTGGAAGCGTTTCCGCAAAGTGAGTAAAGACATGTAACCTATTTGCATTTTTCGGCAAAAAAACATATCGCAACGAATAAAAAGTCAGTAGCGAATAGCCGCTGACTTTTCTCTTTTCATCCTGTATCTTGCAGTATTATATGACTATTTTTAGTGACATAGGCCAGTATCTTTTGATGATAAAAGGCATGTTTTCCCGGCCAGAAAACGTAAAGATGTACTGGAAAGAATTTATGCACCAGTGTACAGAGATTGGCGTTGGATCGTTGGGTATTGTGGCCATTATCTCTGTTTTTATCGGTGCTGTTTCCACTATTCAAACGGCCTATCAGTTGGTTAGTCCGCTTATCCCACCGTCTACCATTGGACAAATTGTTCGAGACACAGTTATTCTCGAATTTGCCCCCACTCTTGTTTGTATCGTTTTAGCCGGAGTTGCGGGTAGCCGCATTGCTAGTGAGTTGGGTAATATGCGGGTTAGTGAACAAATTGATGCGCTGGAAATTATGGGTATCAATACAAAAACGTACCTGATACTTCCTAAAATTGCCGCGGCCATGCTAATGATTCCGTTATTGGTAGCCATGGCTATGGCACTCGGCATCTGGGGTGGCAGACTGGCAGCCACCGCTTCCGGTATCCTTTCCGGAAGTACCTATGATAAAGGGCTTCTCGAATTTTTTGTGCCATTCAATGTAATCTTTGCCTTGATAAAAGCTTATGTATTTTCATTTATCATTTCCAGCATACCAGCATTCTATGGTTATTTTGTAAAAGGTGGTGCCCTCGAAATTGGCAGAGCCAGTACAAAAGCAGTGGTGGTGAGTTGCATATTAATATTATTTGCTGACTATCTTTTATCAGCTTTGCTTTTACCAACTTAGCAGACATGATAATCACAAAAAGATTTGTTGTTTATTCCTTCATTACCGCTGCTTTGCTTTGTATCAATGGGCTAATTTTTCTATTCAGAAACAACGGCTTTGAGTACAAACAATATTTTTCCAACTCACCCACTGTTACAGGCTGCGATGAATCCTGTATTAAAAAATGGACAAAGCCTGCTTCAAATTTTTCTACGGCCGACTTAGCTGAAGCACATACCATCCTCCAACAAAGCATCAACATTGATAGTATTTCATCCCCCGAAAAAAAACTTATTGCCATAGGTGCATGGTTTAAAAATGAGCTGTCCTATGAAACGGGTAGCAAGAGTGACAGTGTAAATGCTTTACCGGCCTTAAAACAGTATTATTGTTTTAAAAACAGCCAGCAGTTTAGCTACGATTGTGGCAACTTTCAGCCTATACTCAATTTGTTTTTCACTTCAGTCAATTTGCCTTGCCGAAATTTTCAAAATATACAAATACCTGCCGCCGGCCTTGCTGGTGATTCGCATGTTTCCATTGAGGTATATTTAAAAGAATATAAAAAATGGGTGTTGACAGACCCTTACCAGAATCATATGCTGGTAAAGAAAAACAATATCCCTTTGTCTGCTTCAGAATACCTTGATTACAATATTGCCGGTGGAAAGGAAACTGTTTATATGATAAAACAAACGGCAGGTCAGGCCTTCACTGATACGGTAACAACAGCTCGTTTTAAGGAGGATGGCTATTTTAATAAAAATTATAAACTTTATTTTTATAAGGAAAGTGGCGAAAAATCAGTTTATTCTTTCGCTAACAAGCTAAAAAGATATTTTTGGCCGTCTTCTTGGTATGAAGTGTATGCACCACAGCAAAAAAATACTAATTTACTCTTTAGAATAAAACAGGTATCGGCCATTCTTTTAGCTGGTTGGCTTATCTTTCTTTTATTCCGAAGTGTTAGAAAACAAAAAAATGATTGAAGTAAAAAACATAAAGAAAACGTTTGGCGACAAAACGGTGATACAAGATGTAAGTTCTGTGATGAATGCCGGGCAGTGCAACCTGATTATCGGTTCCAGCGGTAGTGGCAAAACGGTGCTGATGAAGTGTATGGTAGGTTTGTTTGACCCTGACGGAGGTGACGTATTGTATAGCGGACAAAATTTTACCGCCATGAAAGGCGCTGATAAAACAGAGATACGAAAAGAAATAGGGATGTTGTTTCAAGGTTCAGCTTTATTCGATAGTCAGACGGTGGAGCAAAATGTAATGTTTCCACTAAATATGTTTACTAAAGATTCACACAAAAAAAAATTGGATCGGGTGAATGAAGTGCTGAACCGTGTAAACCTAGTTGAGTCCAATAAAAAATTTCCATCGGAACTAAGTGGTGGTATGAAAAAAAGAGTGGCGTTGGCCAGAGCCATTGTTTTAAATCCTAAATATCTTTTTTGTGATGAACCCAATTCCGGTCTTGACCCCCAAACTTCCCTCGTTATTGATAAATTGATACAGGAAATAACGGTTGAATACAATATTACCACGGTTATCAATACCCACGACATGAATAGTGTAATGGAAATAGGTAATTACATTCTGTATATGTACCAAGGCAATAAAGAATGGGAAGGCACCAATAGAGAAATCATCTTCAGTAAAAATCAACGGTTGAATGATTTTATTTTTGCTTCCGAATTTTTACGGGATGCCAAAGACATGCGAATGCTGGAAGAAACAGGCAAAATTTCTAATGACAGAAACATGGAAGAACTGTTGGATAAAGATGCACCTACCCTTGTTCCCCCTCCTGAAGATAAATGACAACTTCATTTAACAAACGATTTTATTCGTAAGCTGCTGACTGGAACAATTCATGCTGCCTGATATCTTTTATAACCAAAATCAGTTAGCATGAGAAAAATTTACTCCGCCTTTATTTGCATTTTACTTTTTTCCTGCACACCAAAAATTCATTATGTTGGGCAGGCAGCCCCTTCAACAAAAAAAAATGTGGATGTTTACATCAGTGAAGTTTCAATTAAAAGGAATTATGAATTGATAGGTCAGGGCTATCTTAATGTATGGGCAGCCCATTCAAAACCTGATAAAATACAAAAGCTGGCTCAAGAAACAGCTATGAAAAAAGGTGCTGATGCTGTAATTATAACCGATTATTTTATTGCCAATATAGGCCAATCAATCAGCAGTACTTACAAAATTGATAGTGTGGGTAAAGGCATTATAACAACCGGCAATACCACCATTAGTCCCATATCTTCCAGTGGATTCAGGATATTTTTTTTGAAGTACTACGACTAAGTATTCCTTATTACCCGTTGTCGCATTTCCCTTACTTTTGCCAAATCAAAAACAGTACGGCAAATGAGTATTCTCGTCAACAAAAATTCCAAAGTATTAGTGCAGGGCTTCACCGGAACAGAAGGAAGTTTTCATGCCACACAAATGATTGAATATGGTACCAATGTGGTTGGCGGGGTTACTCCCGGCAAAGGTGGCAGCATCCATTTGGAAAAACCAGTTTTTAATACCGTAGTTGATTGTGTAACGGCCACCAATGCCGATGTCAGCATCATATTTGTGCCCCCTGCCTTTGCAGCCGATGCCATTATGGAAGCCGCCGATGCTGGTATCAAATTAGTTGTATGTATTACCGAAGGCATTCCGGTGCAGGATATGGTAAAAGTGAAAAATTATTTACAGGGAAAAAATACAAGGTTAGTTGGCCCTAACTGCCCCGGCGTTATCACTGCCGGAGAAAGTAAAGTTGGCATTATGCCCGGTTTTGTTTTCATCCCCGGTCGCATTGGTATTGTTTCCAAATCTGGAACATTGACGTACGAAGCTGCCGACCAGGTGGCCAAAGCAGGTCTTGGCATTTCTACCGCAGTAGGTATTGGTGGCGACCCGATTATTGGCACTACTACTAAAGAAGCCGTAGAATTATTTATGAATGATGATGCTACCGATGCTATTGTTATGATTGGTGAAATTGGTGGCGGCATGGAAGCCGAAGCTGCTAACTGGATAAAAGCAACTGGAAATAAAAAACCTGTCGTAGGTTTTATCGCCGGTCAAACGGCCCCTCCCGGCCGTCGCATGGGACATGCCGGCGCCATTGTAGGCGGAGCAGATGATACC
>JANORJ010000454.1:0-1701 GCA_031415255.1 Chitinophagaceae bacterium
TGTTTCTATACTAGCTATCAGCAATGGTTTTATACCTGGGTTGTTTAATCCATCAATTACTTATGTAGAAACAAGCGGATATAAATTGGGCAAACTTGCTATGAAGAGAATGTCAGATCATTTGAATGGCCAAACTTTTTCCCGAGTTCTTATTCAACCTTCTGTGCTAGTGGAGGGTTCATCCATGTAGTGTTGCCACTTATTGGGTTTTCGTTTTGTATTGGTCCTTTAGCTTATACAATTTGCCCGGTCTGTGGGGCACATCATTTTCCATTTCATCTATATCCATCAGCCAGTCTTTGATCGATATTTTTTTCCGGAAGTTGCGGCGGTCAAGTTCTATACCCAAGATGGCTTCATACAACCCCTGTAATTCACGAAGCGAAAATTTTTCCGGCAACAAATTAAAAATTACGGGATGCTCCATTACCTGTTGCTGCAAACGTTTCAAACAAGTATCCAGAATAAGCTTATGGTCGAAAGCCATTTTTTTAACTCCGTTCACCGGGTACCAGTTCAGTTCGTTGTGGCTTAGTTGCAGTTTATGATGCTTAATATCTATCAGCGAATAATAAGCAATAGTGATGACACGACCCGACGGGTGACGTTCAATACTACCGAATGCCTGCACCTGCTCCAGGTACACATCATCTAATCCCGTTCTGTTAGTTAGTATCCGGTAAGAAGCGGTTTCCAAATCTTCATCTGGCCGTATTAAATCTCCCAGCAGCGAATGATAACCGGCAAATTCTTCCAGATCTGATTTTATCAGCAACACTTTCAATTCTTTTTCATCGTAACCGAAGATGACACAGTCAACCGATATGGCTATATTAAAATAATCGAGGTGGCTTATCTTCTCTATTTCAGCGGTCTTTAGCCGCAATTCTTTTTCCGTCATAGTCAATTTTGCTTTTGCAATTATTGAATCGGCCGTTTTACCGGTGTTACTTTACTTACAGACTGTACATTTTTAAAATAGCTTTCAGCGGCAAATTATTGATTTTATCAGCAATTAGCAGTCCCAATTATCCGTATCCTTATTTTTGGGAGGGAGACACTAACTTTATCAGCCAGATTCTACTAATAACATGTATTCAAAAGAAACTACCAGCCTACTGCAAAAGCTTACAACGGAATTGATTAAAAAACAAGCAGCCGGTTCTATTTCTAATAAAGAAGTGGAGCAACTGAGAGATGCGCTGCGTTTTCATGAGCATCGTTATTATATATTAAACGACCCGCTGATTGCTGACTACGAATATGATCAGCTTTTTAAAGCCCTGGAAAAAATAGAAGCAGAAACTCCTTCGTTAAAAACTGCCGACTCCCCCACGCAGCGGGTAGCCAAAGGATTGACCAAAGACTTTCCAACGGCTCAGCATCTTGTTGCCATGTTATCATTGGATAACTCCTACAATAGCGATGACCTTATAGATTTTGATAAAAAGGCAAGAGAGCTAACCGGCCTGGCTACCATTGAATATTGTGTAGAACCAAAATTTGATGGTGGTAGTATTTCCCTGGTGTATGAAAATGATTTATTGGTTCGTGGCGCCACCCGTGGTGATGGTGTGGAAGGAGATGAAGTGACAGCCAACGTAAAACAAATTCGTTCTATTCCTTTATCAGCAAAATTTTCTGCTTACGGATTGCAACAAGTGGAAATAAGAGGTGAAGTACTTATTAATAAAAAGAATT
>JANORJ010000455.1:0-7823 GCA_031415255.1 Chitinophagaceae bacterium
CAAAGGCTCGGCAGAACTGGAAGCCCATCTTCTAACAAAGAAAGGAGAAAAAATACTTTACTTCTTTACGGGACGTGGCATAAATTATGAAGGTAAGCCTTGTATGCTGGGTACAGGATTAGATATTGCAGAACTTCGGAAAACACAACAGAATTATGCTGCATTGGTAAACACTGTAGATGGTATAGTGTGGGAAGCAGATGCAAAGACATTCCAGTTTAGTTTTGTAAGTCAACAGGCTGAGCGGCTATTGGGGTATCCGGTAGAACGATGGATAAATGATGCTTCTTTCTGGGCGGATCATATACATCCCGAAGACAGAAACTGGGCGGTAGAATATTGCACAAGCAGTACCCAAATGAAAAAAGCTCATGAATTTGAGTATCGTATGATTGCAGCTGATGGTCAGGTAGTCTGGCTGAGGGACATTGTTACTGTTATTATAGAAAACGAACAACCCGTTCAGCTAAGAGGTCTTATGGTAGATATTACCAAGCAAAAAAAATCTGACGAAGAGATTGTTAAATCCAATGCCCGGTTTCAAATGGTTTCAAAAGCTACCAGCGATATAGTATGGGATTGGGATATTGTTAATGATTCTCTTTGGTGGAATGATAATTATTATGCTACCCTCGGTTATAAAAAATATAAAGAGATTGTGCATATCAATGAATGGTTTAATCAAATTCATCCCGACGAAGTAAATCAGGTAAAAAGCAAAGCATATAAAACTTTTGAAGGGAAAAATATAACATGGAGGGATGCCTACCAATATCGTAAAGCAGACGGAACATATCTTAACATTCTTGACAGAGGGTTTATTTTGCGGGATAGGGACGGGAAGGCAATCAGGATGATTGGCTCCATGGTGGATATGACACAAATTTATGAGTCGCAGAAAAAAATAACTGAAAGCGAAAACAGGCTGCAAACAATTATTAATTCAGATCCACAATGTATAAAGTTGCTCGATAAATACGGATTGCTACTGGATATGAACCCAGCCGGGCTTGCAATGATTGAAGCAGATTCTCTTGAACAGGTAAAAGGGCATCAAATTGCAGAGATTATAGATGAAGAGTACCGAAATGGCTTTCGTCAGTTAATAGATAATGTATTTAAAGGGGAACAAGGCACTATGCTTTTTAGTATTACTGGTTTAAAAGGGGGAAAGCGGTGGGTAGAAACCCAATCTGTACCAATGAAAGATGCAGATGGAAAAATAACTGCTTTGTTAGGTGTAACCATAGATGTGACAGATAAGAAAAAAACTGAACAAGAGTTAATTAAGAATGAAGAAAAATACCGCACATTGGTGGAGCAGGCAGTTGATGCCATTGCTTTATATGATGCTACTGGAAAAATTCTTGATGTTAATACTGGTTCTGTAAACCTGCTAGGCTATACAAAAGAAGAATTGATGCAAATGTCATTGCAGGATGTTTTAACAAAAGAAGAAATAAGAATAAAGCCGGTACAATATGATGTACTTCAGAAAGGGAAATCAACAGTGAAGCAACGGAAGATGCGGCGAAAAGATAATTCAGTAGTAGAAACGGAAGTAAGGTCGCAGCAATTACCCGATGGCCGTTTTCTTTCAGTAATACGAGATCTCACCGAAAGAGAAAATGCACAACGACAGATTGAACAGGAAAAAGAATTGTCAGATAAATTAATTGATAGTTTGCCGGGTGTTTTTTATTGGTATGATGAAAGCGGAAAATTTCTGCGTTGGAATAATCAGTTTGAAGTGGTAACAGGCTATTCAGCAGCAGAAATTAAACAGATGCATCCTACTGATTTCTTTGAAGGCGAGGGTCGAAAACAAATTATAGCGGCTATTAGCAAAGTATTTAGTGAAGGCACCAGTGATGCAGAGGCAGATTTTATTTCAAAAGATGGAACCAAAAGACCTTATTATTTTAAAGCAATACGAATAGACATTGAAAATAAACCTTGCTTGCTTGGTACGGGTATAGATATTTCTGACCGGAAGAAAGCAGAACGGGAGCTGAATGAATCATACAAATCCATTCAAACACTTACCGGCTATTTGCAAAATGTACGGGAACAGGAAAGAACACATATAGCACGGGAAATACATGACGAATTGGGACAGCAACTAACAGTATTGAAAATGGATGTATCATGGCTAAATAAAAAAATAACTACTACTGATGATGCTATTAAAGAGAAAATGAAAAGCTTACTGGCAATGCTTGATGATACTGTTAAATCTGTGCGTCGCATTTCATCAGAATTAAGACCAAGCATATTGGATGATCTTGGATTAACATCAGCCATTGAATGGCATTTGTCTGAATTTGAAAAGAGATCAGGTATTAAAACAAGGTTTGTAAACTCCGGCATAGAAATAGATCCTGGTGATGCTGTGAAAACAGCCCTATTCCGAATTTTCCAGGAATCGCTGACCAATGTTTCCAGGCATTCTAATGCAAAAAATGTAATGGTATCGCTTACTCAAGCAGAAAATAGTTACATTTTATCAATAGCAGATGATGGGAAAGGATTTGATAAACAAAAAACTTCTGATAAAAGGACGCTTGGTATATTAGGCATGAGAGAAAGAACAGCAATGATTGACGGAACGTATGACATAACAAGTACACCAGGAAAAGGTACAGTAGTTACGGTGAAAGTTCCTTTTATGATACAACAAAATCAACCAGAAGGATGATAAGAATTTTAATAGCAGATGATCATGCCATTGTTCGCAAGGGGTTAAAGCAATTGTTGCTGGAACATTATCCGACTGCGGTAATTGGAGAAGTTGCAGATGCTGAAACACTCATTCATTCTGTTGTTACAGATAAATGGGATGTTGTGATTTGTGATATGAGTATGCCCGGACGAAGCGGTCTCGATGCGTTGCACCAGTTAAAACAATCTTTTCCAAAATTACCTGTTTTGATTATGAGTATGTATCCTGAAGATCAATATGCCCTTCGGGTACTAAAAGCAGGCGCATCCGGTTATCTTGGAAAGGAAACCATTCATGATGATATTGTTAAAGCCATCGAAACAGTAAGGCTTGGAAAAAAATTTATAACTCCTGCTATTGCAGAAAAACTAGCCGATGCTTTTGATGCTGGAAGTACCCGCCAGTTGTATGAAAATTTATCTGACAGAGAATTTGATGTATTTAGATTATTGGCAACAGGAAAATCGGTTTCTGAAATAGGTGAACAGCTTTCCCTAAGTACAACTACAGTGAGTACCTATCGTACCCGCATTATGGATAAGATGAATATGCGGTCTAATGCCGATCTTACCCGGTATGCATTGGAAAAAAAACTGATCTGATTTTTTTGTACCCGCTTTTAATGTAGTAAATATTCTACATGCTTCATAGCCCGTCAACTACACATTAAGCTATGCAATCGTCGTAATTTTCAGTACCGACATTGACTGAAGCATAAACAATACCATGTAAAAACCATTTAGCAGGTTCAGTTCTGTTCCGGTGAAAATATACTATGCTAAAAGTTTTAATAGCCGATGACCATGAAATTGTCCGTCGTGGCCTGAAACAAATATTTCAGGAAGGGTTTCCTTTAGCTAGTATTGCCGAGGCAAATGATACTCCAACATTAATAAATAAAGCTGTCTCCGGTAACTGGGATATTATTCTCTCCGATCTTTCTATGCCAGGTGGGGGAGGTCTTGAGGCTGTTCGTGAAATTCGCAGACAGAAAGTTAGCACACCAATTCTTATTTTAAGTATCGATCCGGAAGAGCAATATGCATTGCGACTGATAAAAGAAGGAGCCTCTGGGTACCTCAATAAAAATACGGCACCCGAAGAACTTGTTACTGCGGTGCAACGAATTTTATCCGGAAGAAGATATATCAGTGAACCAATAGCAGAGCTGCTTAGATTATCACTTTGCCAGGCAAATGCAAAACCGGTACATGAATTATTGAGTGACAGAGAATACGGTGTGTTTCGGATGATAGTAGCTGGCCAATCTATTTCAGCTATAGCAGAAACACTTTTAATTGGCACTACAACTGTAAGCACTTACCGTTCCCGGATTCTTAGTAAAATGAACAAGAATAATAATGCTGAGTTAATAAAGTATGCCGTGGAAAATGATCTGATTTGAATAAAGTAAAGCATGCTGAAAGCACCAAATAAAAATAATGAATGTAGTATGAACGCTACATATTAAATACATGAATATCTATTTTATTAACCGGTCTATAATACTTTCTTTGGCCGTTGATTTTAACTTATGAAAAAAGAAGCTATCATCCTAATCGTTGACGATAATATAAATTTTGTTGATCGGATGATCAGCCTTTTAGAGGATGCTGATAATAACGGCCAAATTAATGTGGCAAACAATTATGACGAAGCTCGTCGTTTTTTGGCGCTAAAAGATCCTGATGTAGTACTGCTTGATATCAACATGCCGGGGAAAAGCGGGATAGAATTGCTGAAACTGATCAGGAAAAACAATACACAATGCGAGGTGATAATGATTACTAATCATGCAGACGATTATTACAGACAACAATGCGAAGAGCTTGGGGCAAAACATTTTCTTGATAAAAGCAATGATTTTGCATTGGTGCCGGGAATTATAAAGCAGTTATTGAATTAAATAAGCTACGATTTAAAGAAAGGCAACGTATGAAAAAAAAATGGTCAGCAATTAAGCAGTTAATTAGTGCCAGCGGGCAGCAGCCAGGTTTATTTCTTTCATTAATCAATGAGGATGGTAAAATAGAATGTGCCAATGCAAAAATGATTAAAACGTTGCACTTGCAAAATCCACGGCAGATATCCACCAATTTTTTTGACCTCTTGCATCCGGTTAACCTCACCGATTTTAAAACCGCCATCCGTAGTTCCGCAGCAAATAACAGCCCATGTTCTATGCAATTATTTTTGAAGAACGGACACTACCACCCGATGAAATGGGAGATCAATTACTTGAATGGAGATAAGGGAAAAAAAAATAATTACCTCTGTGTAGGCCATAAAATAGCAGATGATGGCAGGATAAAAAAGTTCAATCAATTGGGTGATAACAATTATCAACAAATAGTAGAGGGGCTTAGTGCCGGAGTATTATTTCAGGATAATAAGGGAGAACTTATTGCAGCAAACCAGAAAGCAGCCGAAATATTCAGCACAACACTTGAAAGATTGTACCAGCTTACTGATATTGAAAATCTGTGGGATAAAGCCTGGCAGATAAAAACAGAAGATGGTAGTCCTGTTCTTTTTGAAAAAACACCCTTTATGAAAGCATTGCAAACGGGTGTACCGCAAACTGAAGTCCTGAATATTCAGCTTAGAAATGGCGATTATCGTTGGTTGCACTTTAGTTCTCAACCTTTGTTTGAAGATGGAGGCGTTGCACCTTTTTCCGTAGTATCGAATATTTTAGATGTGACAACGGAGAAAAAATTATCCGGCCAGTTAAAGGAGAGAGATGCTTTGTTTAATATTTTTATGAAGCAAACACCTAACCTTGCTTGGGTAGTGGATGAGGATGCCAATCTGATTTTTGGCAGCCAATCATATTTTAGCTATTTCGGTCTCGATGAAAAAAAATCAATTAATAAAAATATTAATGAACTAATTCCGTCATTAGCCACTACTGGTTTCTATGAAAAGCACTTGCAGGTTTTGCAAACAGGTATCCCAGTTGAAATAGTGGAAAAAGCAAGGTGGGCGAACGGAAAAGATTTTGTATTCCACATTAATATCTTTCCAATTGATGGAGTAACCGATAAAAAATTACTGGGCGGGTATGCTGTTAA
Organism: Chitinophagaceae bacterium; assembly: GCA_031415255.1. Lineage (GTDB taxonomy): Bacteria > Bacteroidota > Bacteroidia > Chitinophagales > Chitinophagaceae > JJ008. Next base: position 5,797 of record JANORJ010000455.1, read on the forward strand.
CTTAACTGACAAATTTGCTGCAGAAAAAAAATTACAGGAAGCTAATGATCGCCTGCTTTTACTTACCAGAACCACTTCAGATGCTATTTGGGAATGGGATATGCAGAGCGGCCAGATTTTTAGAAATGATGCACTGATGGATATTATTGGCTACCAGATGGAAGAGTCAAAAGGCTTGTCGTGGTGGTTGCGCCGGATACATCCTGATGACAGAAACCGGGTTAGTGATAATGTAAGAGATACCACAGAAAAAAATCTACAGTCATGGAATGATGAATATCGCTTTAAATGTGCAGATGGAGATTATAAGCATATGCACGACAAAGGCTATGTAGTGTATGAAAACGGGTTGCCGGTAAAAATGATTGGCTCATTGCAGGATGTGTCGGGTTTGAAAGAACTGGAAAACCAATTGATGGAAGAAAAATTAGAACGGCAAAAAGAAATTTCAGAAACAGTAATCCGTGTGCAGGAAAAAGAAAGGACAAGGATCGGCCATGAACTGCATGATAATGTAAACCAGATTCTTTCTACCGTAAAGTTGTTTGTAGAAATGCTTACTCCTGCTGGGAAGGATGAAAAAGATATCAAGAAAAAAAGCCTTGAATATATAATGATGGCGGTGGAGGAAATAAGAAAATTGTCGAAGGAACTGGTGGTTCCGCAACTAAACCAAAAAGGCCTGGTAGAAAGCATTGAAACCCTTATTGAAGACATCCATTTGTCCACCTGTATAAAAATAAAATTCACTCATGATCATGAAAACGATCTGCTGTCATCCGGTAAAAAAGTAACTTTATTCCGCATTGTTCAGGAGCAGCTTAAAAATATTATTAAGCATAGTCGGGCAAAACATGTTGATATTTTTCTCCAGTGTAAAGACCGGGATGTGCAGCTTATAATAAAAGATAATGGCGATGGTTTTGATACCCGGCAAACGCAAAGAGGAATTGGTCTGTCCAATATTTATGATAGAACCCGTTTTTATGATGGCTCGGTAAACATTTGCACAGCGCCGGGCAAGGGTTGTTCGGTAGAGGTAACTATTCCTCTTTTATAGCACCTGAAATATTTAATATTCATTTATTAAAGCACAAAGCTCTTAGACTAAGTATTTCTTCTTAGGAGCATTAATTATTACTCTTAGTATGGTAGTTTTCCTATTCCTGTCAGCGAATATTCATCATAACATTGCGTTGTATAAGTGAAATACTGCTTCGGTAATAATTAGATAGTAAATAAGGTAGTATAATAAATCCAATCCTAAAAAACCAAACATGATCCAGCCACTAACTACCAATTTTAGCATATTTGTTAGATTGGACGAACAAACAGTCTACGATTATTTTAATCATCACGACCCGGCACCGCTCTACAAACGTCAACTCGGACATGAGTTTGAGCAATACATTTATAATTCCATTTTAACTTCAAAACGTGACGCTGTTATAAAATACCAGGTTATCTGCCTGGAATATTCTGACAAACGTTTTATTGAACCTGTTACACAGGCCATCCGCAGCCACTTTACACTGAAAAAAAATTTGAAGGAAGAAGAGTTTAAAAAATTTAAAAGTAGAACCTTAAAGCTGCTCATTGCCAGTCTTACAATCGTTCTGTCATTCCAGGCGGTAGTTCCATATATTATTGAAGGAATGGATCATCGGATGGCTGGTTCAATCCACAACGTAGTGGATGTTTTTAGCTGGGTTATATTATGGAAACCGATTGACAGGTTGATATTTTACTGGAATCCTTTTAAAAAAGATATTCATCTACTAAACCGCCTGTCTGCTGCGGAAGTTACCGTACTAGAAAAAAATAAAATAATTGGAAAAGATAAACAGAAGGCATCATAAGCTTTTACTGCTTTTGTGCTTGTGTAGCAGCACTGCATTTGGCCAGGCTAAAAGCGGTGTAGAAAATTACAACCTCATGGGCGGGGGAGAGGAATATGTATGGATGCCAGTATTTCATTACCAGGCTAAAAATGGTTTTTATACAGAGCTGCGGTATAATTATGAAGA
>JANORJ010000456.1:0-1998 GCA_031415255.1 Chitinophagaceae bacterium
ACAATACTGATATCAACTCTTATCGTGGTTATTGTCTTTACACAGAAATGGATGGCGATGACAGCCTTAAAAAAGTGTGGTCAACCAACCGGGCAAAAACCTATGCAGGCTCTAAGCTTCAGTTTATGCGCAGCTATTACGATAGCACTTTGCTGGAAGATGGCTGGATAGTTGACATGCTGGATGAAAAAAATGATAAAAAATTTAATAAAGTAAAAGATGTGTATGACACCAGTTATTACAACGTAATTGTTAATATAGTTGATAGCCTTGGGGCAGATAGTGTGGTTCATACAATAGTTGCCGGGCCAAGTGAAGTAGAAATATATTACCCCCGAAAAATAAGTGTTACCTATACCAAACGCAGCCCAGAAAAGGAATATCTGGCAAAAATGAAGTTGCCAAAAAGTATACCTCATCAGATTTCTTATATAGATATTAAAGACTGGATTGCCATTACCGAAAATGGCTATTACTACAGCCAGAAAGACTGGATAAATCAGGGTTACTGGAGCTGGAAGAATGTGGGAGATTTACTGCCGTATGATTATGTGCCGGATTGAGAAATATCCAACAGATGAACAAGGAATTTTGAATGATGAAGTTACTTTACTTCTAAATTCTTCATTCCTTGTTCAATATTCGTAATTCATTTCTTGCCCATCACCTTCTCCCACAACTGAGGTATTCTTTTTATCCATACAAATTCTTTCATTTTTTCCCTTACATCTTCTACTGGTGAGCCGAAATAAACTTTGCCTCCGGGGATAGAATCTTTTACGCCGCTTTGCGCATATACGATGGCATCTTTTCCAATGGTAAGGGTTTTACTCACTCCCACCTGCCCCCAAAGAATTACATTGTCTTCAATAGTAGTAGCTCCGGCTATACCCACTTGACCTGCAAAGAGGCAATTTTTGCCTACCACCGTATCATGCCCAATATGGATGAGGTTATCCATTTTAGTACCTGCCCCAATCACCGTATCATGGCTTACTCCCCGGTCAATAGAGCAATTAGCCCCTATTTCCACCCCATTTTCTATTAGCACCCGGCCACAACTATCCATCTTTTTATAATGTATGTCCCGGTTTGTTTTTTTATTATAGTAAAAAGCATCACTTCCGATAACTGTGCCAGCCTGAATAATAACATCATCGCCGATAATACTATGATCAAGAATTGTAACATTCGGATGAATGATACAATTGTTTCCAATACGTACATGATTACCGATATATGCACCCGGCATTATCATCGTTCCTTCACCCACCGACGAAGTTTCACTTATCATTTTCATGGAAGGCGCAAACGGACGATAGAAGTTTACAATCTTTAAATAAGCTTCAAATGGTTCATCAACTATCAGCAATGCCTTGCCTTCCGGGCAATCCACTTTCTTATTAATGATAATAAACGTGGCAGCAGAGTTGATACATGTAGCGTAGTATTTTGGGTGATCAACAAATACTAAATCGCCTTGTTCTACTTTATGTATTTCATTAATGCCGGTAGTATTTCCATTAATATTTCCAACAACTTCGGCACCGATAAGCTGCGCAATGGTTGTTAACGGAACAGGATTATCAAACTTCATACAATAAATTTTATTTTTTATACCAAAGTTTCGTAGCAAACGAGACGACGATTATACAAAGGTAACGACCTTGTAAATGGTAGATAACTGATAAAACAAGTGATTTTGCAGGTTTAGCAGCTTTCTAACTGCAACTTTTTAAAAATATTTCTTGGGTAATAAAATGAAAGCATAACGAGGTGTTAGACTGATTAATCTCATCGCAATTATTACAAGAGCAACAAGCAAACACATTGATTATCAAAAACAAATATCAATGAAATGCCTGACTGGCAAGTCTTTCAGCAATATTAAAATTATACGACATTAAGAAAATACTACGCTTAATTATTTTAAATGATTTAATCATCTATAAGATTGATAGTATTTCCACTTGGCTTATCCACAGCTATACCAAAAAT
>JANORJ010000457.1:0-1795 GCA_031415255.1 Chitinophagaceae bacterium
TCTGGCAGAATTACATCTTCCGGGTTCTTTTTTGCAAAAAATTCATCGCTATATTTCTTGGCGTTCGCATAATCACCTTTTTGATAATATGAATCTGCCAACAACCTGTAAACTTTTGGTTTTGTAAGTGCTCCCATCGCCGTTACCACACTTTGTGCTTTAGTAATGGCACAATCGAAATCTTTTCGTGCCCAGCAAAGCTGTGCATAAAGGTATTGATCCTGAATATCAGTTTCTGGCAATTTGCTGTCAATGTACTTTCTTAATTGCTCTTCAGCCTCAGGAAACTTTGCCCGGAAGAAATTATAATAAAACAAATCATAATAGGCTAAGGTAAACTTTGGGTCTTTGGTTACCGCATCATTCAGGTATTGTAATACCAACTCCCAGTTTTTTTGAGATTCAAATAATTTGGCCAACCGCATGCTTGCCAATGCGAAATTTGGGTTTAGTTCCAATGCCTTTTTATAAGAAGCAAAGGCATCACCGCCACCAGATCCCTGTCCAGCTTTACGATAAGCATTACCAAGCATTACGTAAGCGTCGGGATTTTTCTCCCCCTTATCTGTAACGGCCAAAAGTTTTTGAACTGCATAAGGATAGTCACCGGATTTTGCATCCACATTTGCACGACCCACCGCTGTCAATATAGCCGGGTCATCGCCCTTTTTTGTTTTAGTCATGGTGAGGGCCGTCTCAAATTTCTGACGAGCATCGCTGGTTTTATTTTCCAACAATTCTATGTGGCCCAGACCAACGAGAAGTAACGGAGCATTAGCACTGCTTTGCAAGGCTTTTTCATATAAGCCACGGGCAGATTTTATGCGAGCCCCGGCTATTTCGTCCGTCTCAAGATATGACTGACCCAGCCAGTAATTAGCCTCAATATTATTTGGATTAACAGCCAGTAGTTTTTCAAAAGTGTTGGTAGCACTTTTAATACGACCTGCATTCAAGTGAGATATCCCCTCTTGAACTGTTTGTGCTTTTAGTCCGGATACTATCAGTAAGCCGGCAGCTAAAAATGTGATAGTGGTTTTCTTCATTTTCTTCTTCTTTTTACGTTTGTAAATATAACTACTTTGTTTACTCGTTCAGCTTCACCGGCCGTATGCCAAAACTTTTTTGTGCCGTTGCCAGGTAAGCTCTTTTAAAAATCAATTGTCCAATCTCTCCGCTCATAAAGTTTGCAAATCCAGTTCCCAATCCTTTATGGTTCTCCTTTAGTATATAAACCAAATCCCGTACCATAGGATACCGTTTTATGTAAATGTTTGCCTGGAAAGCTTTAACATATCCGTCAGGAATATCAGTACACTCCACCCCAGCCACTCTTATCTTCTTCAAATAACTTAGTTGCGAAGTATCTTCCGGATTGCCAATCCAGCTTACACCTATAAAACCAACTGCGTTGGGGGTATTAGATACATAATCCAAAACCGCTTCGCTGCTGCGGGCTGCCATCGCTTTGGATGTCAGTGTATCGCCCCGCAATACTGAATCGATGATAAAACGTACCGTACTGGTTGCTTTTAGCCCGTCAAAAACGGGAATTAAATTTTTCCTAAATCTGCCGGTTAGTATTTCCTTGATGTCTTTCATCTTGAACGATGAATCCGGAGCCGAAGGGTGTACGATAACAGCAATACCATCTCTGGCAACCACCAAGGTTCTTGGCGACACTCCCATAGAGTCCAGCATCAGGCTTTTTTCATCTTCGTTAAAGTAACGGGTGGCAATAATCATCCTGATGCTGTCGGTCAGCATATCATTCAAACATTCTGCTTCTGGCTTG
>JANORJ010000458.1:0-3193 GCA_031415255.1 Chitinophagaceae bacterium
AATTTATCCATTTTTTATTGAATTTATTCACATAAATAACAAAACTAACACCCGTTAATTCAATATTTTATTATTTTCACTCGAAATAAATCAAATTATATTTTTATTTTATATTAACCAACTAAAACACAGCTCATGAGCAAAAAAACGGTTAAGCAGGTGGCACCCTTTTTAGTATTGCTGGTTATTTGCGTACTAGCAATTTTTGTAGCCCCTTCTGCTTCATTCGACCCCGCATCAGTTTTAGGTGAAGATGGCAAAACGCCAAAATACACCTACAGCAGCGGCGACATTTCCTGGATGCTTGTCTCTTGTGCATTTGTGTTCTTAATGACACCGGCGCTGGCATTTTTCTATGGCGGAATGGTGGGACGCAAAAACGTACTCTCTACTATGATTAAGAGTATGGTTTCCGCAGGTATTGTTTCCGTATTATGGATTGTTGTTCAATTCAGTCTTTGTTTCGGAGATTCATTGGGTGGTTTTATCGGCGACCCAAGAACATTTTTATTCTTTAAAAATGTAATGAATGGCGAACCCTGGAGTTTGGCAACTTCTATTCCACTTCCATTATTCGCTTTCTTTCAATTGATGTTTGCAATTATTACTCCCGGCCTTGTAGTGGGAGCTGTAGCAGAACGTATCCGTTTTAGTTCCTACACATTATTCATCGTATTATTTGGCGCATTGGTATATGCACCACTTGCCCACATGGCATGGCATCCTGATGGATTGATGTTTAAATGGGGTGTATTGGATTTTGCTGGTGGAACAGTCGTACACATTTCAGCAGGTATGGCTGCATTGGCAGGTGCATTGGTTTTGAAACCAAGAAAATCAACTACAGCAGCATCACCGGCCAACATTCCATATGTACTAATTGGTACCGGCTTACTTTGGTTTGGTTGGTTTGGCTTTAATGCAGGCAGTGCCGTAGGTGCTGGCTCATTGGGTGTATATGCTTTTGCAACTACTAACACAGCAGCAGCAGCAGCCGGACTTGCATGGATGTTCCTTGATGTTATGAGAGGTAAAAAACCTTCTGTACTAGGATTCTGTATCGGCGCCGTTGTTGGTCTTGTAGCCATTACTCCTGCAGCAGGATTTGTTGGTGTGCCACAGGCGTTGTTCATAGGTTTTGCAGCAGCTATTGTTTCTAACCTCGTAGCAGAATTTTTAAAACATAAAACCAGATTGGATGATCCATTGGATGTATTTGCCTGTCACGGTTTAGGTGGTATTACCGGTATGCTCTTAACAGGTGTTTTCGGAAGTAAAACAGTAAACTCATTAGTAGTTGATGGTCAGTTTCTGATTCAATTAAAAGGAATGGCCTTAGCTGCTGCTTATAGTTTTGTTGTATCCTATATCATTTTCAAAGTCATCAACCTAATATTGCCAATGAGGGTAACACAGGCTGAAGAAGCTGAAGGACTGGATGCATCACAACACGATGAGAAATATTTCCAGGGTCATTTACTGGTACACTCAAACGGTGTAGAAGAAAAATCTGTAGAAACGCAGCTCTAAATAAATTAAATCGAAAAAGGCACTGCATTAATGGAATTAGCTTCTCGTAAAAGATAATTCCTGCTGTGCCCTTTTCTTAACATCTAAAATGTATTACAATGTTACACAAATTATTTGTGGCAGCCATAGGCATGCTGTCATGTACTTTATCAATTGCCCAAACCGCATCAGTTAGTCCAGTAACAACAGACTCCTCAACAGTAATTCAAGACGAAAAAAAGCAACCGGCACTCACCATTTCAGGTTCCTTTGACACTTACTACCGCAATGATCTGGCCGATGTAAAAACCAATAGTTATACCAGCTTCACTCCTATGCATAATTCATTTGCAGTGGGAATGGCAAGCCTTAAGCTTGAACATAAAGGCGATAAGGTAGGCGCCGTAGCCGATCTCGGATTTGGGCCTCGGGCAAAAGATTTTGCCTACACAGATAATGGAATTACGCAGGCTATTAAACAACTCTATGTTAGCTATTCCGCCAATGACTGGTTGAAATTTACCCTGGGTACCTGGGCCACACATATTGGTTATGAATTAGTGGATCCGCAACTCAACAGGAATTACAGTATGAGCTACATGTTTACCAATGGGCCTTTCACCCATACAGGATTTAAGGCTGAAGTTTCAAAAGGAAAACATGGATTAATGCTGGGTGTTGCAAACCCTACTGACTTTAGAATTCCTCCGGATGGTCAGATTAATTCGAAAGCATTAATTGCGCAATACACTTTTGCTCCAACTAATAAAGTGAAATTTTATCTTAACTATGTAAGCGGTAAAAATCCTGATACTTCAAAAACAAATCAATTCGATGCTGTTATTACTGCCAAAGTCAGTGATAAATTTAATATTGGCTTTAACGGTACAGTTAATTCGACTCAACGCTGGGATGGTGTTAAGAATACTGAAAGCAAAGCCTGGTGGGGTTCTGCCTTATACCTGAATGTTGATCCTCAGCCCTGGTTTGGTCTTACATTGCGTGGAGAATTATTCAGTGATAACCACCAGTTTAAAACATTGAGCCTGGCTTCTGAAGGTTGTAACATATTTGCCACCACTTTATCTGCCAATTTTAAAACTGGGGGATTCATCTTCATACCTGAATTCAGATTAGATAATACAAATAAAGAAGTTTTATTTATCAATAAAAGCGGGGCCTTTACTAAATCGGCTGCCAGTTTCATTTTTGCAGCCATTTATGCGTTCTGATAAATAAAATGTACATATAAAAGATTTCTAAGTCAATCGTTAACCGCCTCCCGTTTCTACGGGAGGTTTTTTTATTAAAAATCCCACAAAGGCACTAAGAACACAAACAGAAATTATTTGTGACCTCCGTGATTTCGTGGGATACTTTTCGTCCGCTATTTTTTATACCAATGGCTCCTGCTGACTCAAACAATGAAAACTTCCTAACCCCCAAATAATATCTGTAGAGTCAATTCCTACCACCTCTCTTTCCGGGAAACAGGTTTGAATAATTTGCATTGCTTTTTCATCTCTTGCAGAACGGAAGGTGGGAACAATAACTGATTTATTAGCAATGTAAAAATTAGCGTAGGAACAAGGAAGCCGCTGCTCTTCATAAATTAATTCTTCGGGCATTGGCAATTCTACAATATTTAGTTGATTATCATCCAACAACCGCATTTTTTTTAGCT
>JANORJ010000459.1:0-1679 GCA_031415255.1 Chitinophagaceae bacterium
TGGTTTTACTGCTCTTTACAAATGGACTCCCGGTCAGTAGTATAGGTCATTGGCTGGCGCAAAACAACGACCAGCAGGACTTTAATGGGCAAAATCAAATTATTTATTTAAAATATTCAATTTATCATTAATATTAATTAACTTTCTTATCCATTAGGTCCCCCCTTTGTTATTACTTCCCGGTAATACCCTTCCGATTTGTGATGTCATAGTTATTAATTAACAACCTAAATGCAGTTTCGTTTTTTAAACTGCATCACGGATAATTATTTTTTTAACCAAAATCAACACACATGAAGAAGATTATTTTTTTGCTGTTCACGGTATCAACCCTGGCAGCCTACTCTCAAAAGACAGACCTGGTAACCGTTAATACGGTAAAACCCAAAAAAGGACAGAAGATGGCATTTGAAGCAGCATACAAAGTGCATATTGCCAAGTTTCACAAAGGAGATGAAAAATTGAATGTGTATGAAATTATCAGCGGCCCTAATAGCGGCACTTATCATTTGGTAAGCAGTGGCAGGTCGTATGCAGATTTTGATAAAGAAAGAGCTGATGGAGCGGCTCATAGTATGGACCTGGATAAAACTTTCTTTCCAATGCTGGATGAAACGATGAACGGCACTTATCGTATGGTTGATAGCCTGAGTACCCGCCCTAGTACTAATAGCGGAGTTGAAGCCTTTGTGGTAACAGTAAGACATTTGAAACAGACCCTTAATGCAGGTGATTACACACGGGAGTTGGCAAGGGGAGCAAAAATAAACGTTGTGGTAAAGGGTGCTTTTTTTGATAACCTTAGCGTTAACGTTTATGATCAACTATGGGATGGTTCAGATCAGGTAACTGTTTCTATCCGTAGTCTTAAAGATGGCTTTAAATCATTAGAGTCTGGCTACTATGCAGCTGCACCAGCCGGTTCCCCTTCATGGAGAGATGAATATGTAAAAGCTTACGGGCACACAGCATGGGATGAAAGAGTAAAAGTGATGGATGGTGCTGTTGAAAAAATGGAGCAATACATAATGAAATGGAGAAAAGACCTTAGCTCACAATAATCAAGAGATAGAAGAAAATCCCGGACAGTGTTCCGGGATTTTCTTTATTACTATTTTAGAAGATTCAGGAAAAGTAAATAAACTACGCTATCAAATTCATTTCTTTCTTTATCTCTTGTATAGCAGCAAACAATTTATTTAAATCCTGCTGACTGTTAAATGAATTAATCGAATAACGCAGGTACACTTTATCGTTAGCCTTATCCGGTACTAACCTTTCTGTCAGCTAGTAGTCTGATTGAGTGCCGTCCGGCTTTCGGGTTACTCTATATCATAACATACTATGGCAGCAGGATAAATAATGGAGGCTTATTTCAGCTTCTTTTAATTAAGTATCAATATTTGTTTGCATAATAGTTTTGCAAAAATTATTACTCATCGTTTTTATAAATTTACTTCTACTATACACTTCTGATTTTTTTTGTAATAGGTAACCCACTTTTACTCAGAATGTTCTCATAATTATACAGTAAAATAAAAGTAATCTACTTCGAAACATCTGCAGCATATGTATGAATGTTAAAAGAAGGCCTACCTAAACTTCTTATACTAAGTTAGTTGAGGATATTGAAACTAATCTCTTAACATATCAAATCTCTCTGGCATTGTTTATGAAAT
>JANORJ010000460.1:0-14246 GCA_031415255.1 Chitinophagaceae bacterium
TACCAATCGCTGATGGCTTTTCTTAATATTACTGAACCTTTATACGATTGATAAGCATGAACAGTTGTTTTTGCACTTTCTTGCTGCAAAGTTTTTATTACTTCTGGATGCGGTGGCATGTCGGGACTACCAATGCCGAGATTGATAATATTCTTACCAGCTTTATTCAAGGCCTCTATTTCTCTCAATTTTTGAGAGAAATAATATTCGCCTATTCCTTCTAATCGTTTGCTTGTTTTCATGTTATTTTTTTCTTGCACCCGGTTTCACCGGGTGCTATTCATATTGAACCCCTTCGGGGTTGTTGGATAATTTTTCGTTACTTCCATAATCCTCTTTTATAAACGCCATAAATTTTAATGCCCTCCGTCAGTGGCTTTATTATTTCAATTGCGTCGTTGAATTGTTCTATCGAACCGAATTCCAAATCCGCATGAAAACTGTATTTAAAATCACTGCCGGGAATCGGAAAACTTTGCAGCTTGCTTAAATTAATTCCTCCTTCTGAAATTTTCGTCAACACTTTTGCCAGGCTTCCTTTTGAATGGTCGGTGTGAAAATTAATTGATGCCTTATCTGCACTTTCAACTTTCATCGCCGTATCTTCTCTCTGCAAAACAAGAAACCTTGTGTAATTATTTTTCATTGTATGGATGTTCGGAGCAATCATATCCAAATCGTATAATTCAGCCGCCAACTTACTGGCAATAGCTGCTACATGTTTACTCTTGTGTTGGTGAATATGTTTTGCACTCAGTGCTGTATCGTCCGTCTCCACCAATTTCCATTTGTGCTTATCCAAAAAATCATAGCACTGCTGCAATGCCATAGTGTGGGAATGTACTTCCCGAATGTCTTCCAATTTCACTCCGGGATTCACCAATAAATTCTGCCGTATCTGTAAATAAATTTCGCCAACGATTTTCAAATTACTTTTCTGCAGCAAATTGTAATTCGGCAAAATACTTCCTGCAATAGAATTCTCAATTGCCATAAGACCCCCATCACTTTCTTTTTTATTACCTGCAATTTTTATTACTTCTTTAAAAGTATTACAAGTAATTACTTCAACATTTTTACCAAAAAATAATTGTGCGGCCACCTGGTGAAAGCTGCCTTCGTAACCCTGTATGGAAACTCTTGTACTCATAGTCTTAAAACAAGAATCCCGACCTGATTGGCCGGGATTCTTTATGTTGATTTTTAGTTGTTCTTAGTTTGTTTTCAACAAAAGCATTCCCGGCTTCTTTCTAAAAAAGAAGTAAGTATAATAGAAACCAAAATATGCTTGTGTACCTGTCATGTTACAAATGTAGTTTTCCCTTTTGTTAAATCCAACAACTATTTCAATTTATTTTCTACTACCACCACTTTCCGCATCATTCATACGGATTTTTCGACCGCGGTAATTCTTACCATCAATGGCTTTTATCATCTTTTTACCAGCTGATGGTTCAATTTCAATCCAGCTTGTCATTTCCTTCATATCTATTTTACCCAGCACTTCTTTCTTTAAATCACTCATGTCAAGAATGAATTGTAAAAAACTAGCTTTATAAAAACCATCTTTCGTTCCCAGGTTTACAAACAGTCGTTGGTAAGTTCCACCACCACCAAAACTTCTACCACTTGTATCTCTGTCACGGTCTCTTGATGCAGACGGACGTTCTGCTCTTTCGCCTCTCTTATCACCACTTCTTCTGTCATCACCACGCATATTAAGGTCAGCAGCATTTTCATAATACTTAAGGAAGCGGTCAAATTCTAATGCTGCTACCCGCTGCATAATTTCTTCTTTATCAATATCTGCAAATTTCTCTTTGAGTGTAGGCAAGTACGTTTCATATTGCCCATGGCTAATATCTGCACTTAGCATTTTATCAATGAAATTAAAAAACTGCTTACGACAAACATCTTTGCCAGTAGGTATATCCATTTTATGCACCCTTGCATTCAAAATTCTTTCTATCTGACGAAGTCGGTATGTTTCTTTTGGTGTAACGATGGAAACAGAAATACCACTTTTACCTGCACGGCCTGTACGACCGCTGCGGTGAGTATATACTTCTACATCATCCGGTAGTTCATAATTGATAACATGGGTAATGCCGGTAACATCAATACCTCTTGCAGCTACGTCAGTGGCGATTAACAACTGGATACTTTTATCCCGGAACAGTCCCATCACTTTATCCCGTTGCTGTTGCGTCAGGTCGCCGTGTATAGCATCAATATCATATCCTTCTCTTGTTAATCGTTCGGCTATATCTTGTGTATCTGCTTTTGTGCGGGCAAACACAATTCCATAAATGCCGGGGTTGAAATCTATAATACGTTTTAAAACTTCGTATCGGTTATGATGTTGTGTTGCGTAATACTGATGATCAATATTAGCAGCTCCTGCATTTGTTTTACCGATGGTAATTTCAAAAGGGGTAGTCATATACCTTTTGCTTACTTGTCTTATTTCTGCCGGCATGGTGGCACTAAAGAGCCAAGTACTTTGCCTGTTGGGAGTATTCTTTAAAATAAATTCAATGTCTTCTTTAAAACCCATGTTCAACATCTCATCTGCTTCATCCAATACTACATAATGGATTTTTTCAAGGTTGATTGCTTTTCTTTCTATCAAGTCAATCAGGCGACCGGGAGTAGCCACTATTATATGAGTGCCTCTTTTTAAATCCCTTATTTGCATACTAATGGAAGTACCACCATATACTGCTGTTACAGAAATATTAGCTTTCTTATTTTTAAATTTTTCCAGGTCATTGGCTATTTGCAAACAAAGTTCCCGGGTAGGGCAAACGATTAATGCCTGAGGAAATTTATCCTCTTTATTAATTAACTGTAAAAGAGGTAAGCCAAAAGCAGCCGTTTTTCCGGTACCGGTTTGTGCCAGTCCGATAAAATCTTTGGTGCCTTGTAATAAAACCGGGATTGCTTTTTCTTGTATAGGTGTAGGCTCTGTAAAACCTAAAATTTTAATAGCATTAAGAAGGCCTTCTTCAATGCCTAACGATTCAAATGTAATCACTGATAAAAAAATTTAGTAAGGCGACAAAGGTAGCCTTAAATAAGGGGAAAGTCGAATGTATTTCAAGCTATGGGGCTGCGCAAAAAATAAGAAAGCCTTCCCTTGCGGGAAGGCCTCAAATGATTGCTTGCCTTATAAAAGCTTGACAATTAGTTGGACTTTCTTATTACTTAGAAGTAGTGTCTGAAGTAACAGTTTTAGTCATAGTTGTATCACCAGGAGTTTTCACAGTGGTGTCATTAGTTGTAACAGTAGTAACTGTATCGTTACCCGGAACTACAGTTGTAGCTGTGTCAGAACCTGTTTTCTTTTCGCCGCTGTTGTTACAAGCTACTGCAAAAGAAGCGATAGCGATGATTGCTAAGAATTTTTTCATTTTTCGATTTTTTTGTTATTTGTTGAAATATTTCGTTGTTAATACCGGGAAAAAGAAAAGGTAACCCGTCTTTTTTAAATTTTTTTTGATTACTTAAACCCGCCTAGCCTCAATTATTAAATTTTTAATAGTCGGGCAGGGTTACTATTTTTAAAATTCTGTATTAAATAACGGAATGTGAAACCTCAGATAGACGAAAGTGCATTATTGGAAGGATTAGCAGCTAGCGAAAAGAAAGCTGTTGAAACCATTTATCGGGAGAACTATAATATGGTTCAGAGCCTGATAATCAACAACAACGGCTCGGCAGACGATGCTAAGGACATATTCCAAGAAGCGATGATAGTTCTTTATGAAAAGGTGAGACCAGGCAATTTTGAACTGAGTTGTCAGATTAAAACCTTTGTTTATTCGGTTTCCAGAAGGTTGTGGCTAAAAAGGCTGCAGCAGCAAAACAGGTACTCTGCACCGGGCGACAGCATAGAAAATGTGGTGGCGGTAGAAGATGAGCTGGAAGATCATGAACAACGGAATGCTGAGTTTGAAATGATGGAAAAAGCCATTAGCAACTTAGGTGAACCTTGTAAAGGTCTTTTAGAAGCATATTATTTGCAGAAACAGAATATGCAGGATATTGCAGCCAGCTTTGGATATACAAATGCTGCTAATGCAAAAACCCAGAAGTATAAATGCCTGATGAGGCTGAAAAAAATATTTTTTGCTACTTATAAAAACGGGAATGGTGATGGATGATATTAAAATTTTAGACGCTGTAGAACGCTACATACGGGGTGAAATGAAACCGGATGAGCGACTACAATTTGAAAACCTTCGCAAAACCAATGCGGAAGTGGATCAATTAGTGGTGGAGCATACGTTGTTTTTGCAACAGATGAACCAATTTGGTGAACGTAAGAATTTCAAATCTTCGCTGAATGAAGTGCATACTAATTTAACAGAACAAGGTAAGATTGATTCCATGAGGCTGAAGGGTAAAGCAAAAGTGGTTTATCTATGGAAGAGATATAAAAGAGTTGCCGCTATTGCTGCGACCATTGCTGGTATTACTACCCTTACCATCAGTGCCCTTGTTTGGGCATTATCACCACGATCAGATGATAATGTGCAGGAAATGAACCGGGAGCTTCAGGTAATAAAAAATGAACAGCGAAATCAGAAAGCTGTTGTAAATAATCTTAAAGACCAGATCAATACTGATAAAAAAGCAGCAAGAAAAACTATTCAATTTAAATCAGGCGGCACAGGGTTTTTAGTAGATGGCAAAGGATACCTTGTTACCAATGCTCATATTATTCGTAATTCAAAAAATATTGTCGTTATCAATAGTAAAGGCGATGAGTATAATGCTATAGTTCTTAGAACAGATAATGCAAAGGATATAGCGATACTTAAAATTGAAGACAGAAATTATAAATCAATTGCATCGCTTCCTTATGGCATCAGCAAAACGGTGAGTGATGTAGCAGAGCCCATCTACACATTAGGCTATCCCCGTAATGATATTGTGTACAGCGAAGGATACCTGAGTGCCAGAACAGGTTTTAATGGTGATACACTTAGTTGCCAGCTTGGCATTGCCGCCAACCGTGGCAATAGTGGCGGTCCCGTATTTAATCATAATGGTGAAGTAATCGGGATAATAAGTACCAAAGAAACAGAATCGGAAGGTGTGGCATTCGCCATTCAATCAAAATATATTTTTGATGCTGTTGACCAATTGAAAAAAGATACAGCTTATCAATCACTGAAGTTATCGTCCAAATCATCTGTTCGTGGAATGAATAAACAACAACAGGTGCAGAAGATACAGGAATATGTATTTATGGTAAAAGGTGACTAGTCCTCCTTTAGTACCAACAAATAATTCCCCTAGAAAAAACAAAAAAGCTTCCCGAAAAATCACCAGGAGGCTTTTTTATTGTACAGCACTTTTATTCCCAAAGACTATTTGGATATTCGCCGTTTTTAATTAGCTGTTGCAGGCTTTCCTGCACAAACGATGCATCTTCTTTATAGGTTACACCAAACCATAAAGAAGTAGTAGGAATAATTTCCACCTTGCCACCTTCTTTTATAAACTGGTCGGCAACAATTGGAATAAAGAATTCTGATTTCAATTCACTACCATGCTCTTGCAAAAAATTATCAAACAAATTTTGTGTGTAAGAAAAGAAAGAAGAGTCGAAGCACCAAAAATTCATAGACACCCTTGTGTTAGTTGAAAGTTCTTTTGGCTCAAGCCCATCATCACAAATTATTGTATCTCCTTTCTTCGCAATATTAATGCGTTCGGTAATGGTAGCCAGATTGCCATCATTATCCAAGCCGCAAACGCCACGGTTCACCGTTCCATGGTCTGATAATGTTCTTACCAAATCATATCCTACAATAGCATAATTTTTTGCGTTGCAACCAACAGTTAAAAAAGCTGCTGCATTTTCAAAAGCATTTTGCCCGTAAAAATCATCTGCATTGATAACAGCAAATGGCTCGTATACTACACCACTTGCACAGAGTACTGCATGTGCAGTTCCCCAAGGTTTTGTTCTTTCCGCAGGTATTGTAAATTCATCTGTAAAAAAACTAAGTTCCTGAAAAACATAAGCTGTTTCAATCCTGTTTTTCAATTTGGGTTCAAAGATGGTTTTAAAATTATCTGCAAATTCTTTGCGGATAATAAAAACAACTTTGCCAAACCCTGCACGGATGGCATCAAAAATGGAATAGTCCATAATCGTTTCTCCGGTGGGGCCAAAGCCTTCCACCTGTTTCATGCTGCCATAGCGAGAAGCCATGCCGGCTGCTAATATTACAAGAGTAGGTTTCATAAATAGCTATAAAAATTTTGGACGAAATTAAAGTAAATTCGCCAAGCCTGTTAGGGTATTTGAGAATGCAGAAAATTAACTTCCATAATATAACAATAGATAAGCTGTCTCTTTCACTGCTTGATGAAAAGAAAATAAAAGCTGATGTGCTACGGTTGGATAAAATTCATCCGCTTGTTTCCGGCAATAAATGGTTCAAGCTTCGGTATTATTTGGAAGATGCACAATTGAAAGGAAAAAAAACAATAGTGACTTACGGCGGAGCTTGGTCTAACCATCTACTGGCAACGGCAGCAGCCTGTAAAATAAATAACTTTTCCTGCTATGGAATTATCCGTGGGGAAGAAGCGACTACTCACTCTCCCACCCTTATAAATGCTAAAGAACTGGGTATGCAATTAATTTTTGTCAGTCGTGAAGAATACCGTGCCGGAAATATTCCTCCATATCTAGGCAACGATGATAATTATTTTATACCCGAAGGTGGTTACGGAATAAAAGGGGCAGAAGGGGCAGCGACTATTCTTGACTACTGCAGTAGAGAAAACTATTCGCATATCTGTTGTGGTGCCGGTACCGGCACCATGACTGCCGGTCTTATAATAAATTCATTGCCATCACAAAAGGTTATCAGCATAAGTGTACTGAAAAATAATTTTACTCTTGAAGGAGAAATAAAACAACTTGTTGCAGACAAGGAAAAATCTTTTCAACTTATTCATGATTATCATTTTGGCGGCTATGCTAATTACAAATCAGAGTTAATTGATTTTATGAACCAATTTTACCGGGACACAGCTATCCCATCAGATTTTGTTTACACAGGCAAAATTTTTTTTGCAATAACCGATCTTATTAGCAATAATTTTTTCCCAGAAGGGAGCAGACTACTAATCATCCATAGTGGAGGTTTACAGGGTAACGCATCACTAAGAAACGGAACGTTAATATTTTAGTTTTTTTGCCTCGCTGCCTTATCTTTGTTATCACAGATAAACGAATCCAATTCTGATTACGTTTTTACAATATGAAGAAACTGACCTTCCTACTAGTACTATCTATATTTATTGCTGGCAATCTATTGCAGGCACAAGATACGCTGCCAAAATTTTCAGTAAAAAATGCTGGTAATAACCGCATCATTATCGGTTGGGTCAATAATTTTTCCAACATTAAACAGATAAGTATTCAACGGTCTTACGATAGTATTACCGGCTATAAAACAATATTAACAGTTGCCGACCCTACCACAAAGCAAAATGGATATGTGGATACAAAAGCAGCAACCGAACGCATGTTTTATAGGATTTACATAATGCTGGAAAAAGGAATTTTTCTTTTTAGCGATGCCAAAAGGCCAGTACGGGATAGCTCTTACGGCAAAACAATTATTCCGGGCAGAGTAGATATATACCCAGGCATGGATTCTGTTGGAATGCCAAATGTAAATAACAACAAACCAAAATCAACTGCTTTTATGCCTTCCCTTTATGTTTACACAAACAGGGATGGTTATGTACGCATCAGCCTGCCAGATGAAGAGAAGCCAAAAAAGTATTCGATTAAATTCTTTGATAATGATGAGACATTCCTCTTTGAATTAAAAGAAGTAAAAGAAAAGAATTTCAAAATTGATAAAACAAATTTCTATCATGCCGGATGGTTCCGGTTTGAATTATACGAAGACGGAAAATTGTTTGAGAAACATAAGTTTTATTTAGAGAAAGATTTTGCCCCTACCCCTTAAAGGGGAATTCAGGCCATTAAATTAATTTACAATTCAACATTTCCGAAAGTATTAATTCAATAGTTGAACATCAAACACTTTTTCAAAATTCATTTTCATCTTATTCTTTACTTCTTTTGTATCTGCTGTATTCCCTAATTCTTTTTCCAGCGAAGTAACCTGTTTGTTAACAATACCACAGGGAATGATATGATTAAAATAAGAAAGATCAGTATTTACATTAAAGGCAAAGCCATGCATGGTAATCCAACGGCTGCAGCGAACACCGATGGCACAAATTTTTCTTTCCCTGCCCGGCACTCCCGGTTCTATCCACACACCTGTTTCTCCTGAAGATCTCTCGCCTATAATACCGTAATCTGCCAAGGTAAGAATTATCACTTCTTCCAGATTGCGCAGATATTTTCCAATATCAGTATAAAATTTTTCTAAATCCAGAATGGGATAACCAACAACCTGACCCGGACCATGAAAAGTAATATCACCACCCCGGTTCGTATTAAAAAACTGAATCTCCTTTTCTTTTAACCCATCATCATCCAACAATACGTTTTCTTTATTTCCGCTTTTGCCCAACGTATAAACAGGAGGATGCTCTACAAACAATAGATAGTGGGCAGTAGACAGCGGGCAGTTGGCAATGCTTGAGGCTGGTGAGGCTGATTGTCCGCTGTTGAGTGAAGATTGCTGACTACGTACTACCGATTTTCGTCTCACATTTTCTTGCAATAGTTTTTCCTGATAATCCCATGCGGCCTGATAATCCATTATCCCAAGGTCTTTGAATATGACTTCTTGTTTTTTCATAAATCTGTTGCAAATCTACCAACAAAACTCCATCCGTTATCTTTGCGGCTATGCAGGATGAATTGGAAAAAGACAGCCCGGATATACAAGATAATAATGATGAGCTATATGAACGGTTCAGCATAGTTATTGACAAAGGACAGGAACAATTGAGAATTGATAAATTTCTGGTGAATCGTATTGAAGGGGCCACCCGCAATAAGGTTCAAAAAGCTATCAACGCAGGCATGGTGTTGGTAAATGATGCCCCCATAAAATCTAATTATAAAGTAAAGCCATCAGATTCCATTATCGTTTATTCCGACATGAGCCCGGAAGATACCAGTGTAGTTCCCGAAAAAATGGATTTAAATATTGTGTATGAAGATGCCGATTTGATGATCATCAACAAGCCAGCTGGTATGGTGGTGCATCCGGGAAGTGGCAACTATACTGGCACTTTACTCAATGGCATTTCTTATTATCTGCAACAACAAAATCCAAACTTATCAGAAGACACATTACCAAGATTTGGATTAGTACACCGGATTGATAAAAACACCAGCGGCCTTTTAGTATTGGCGAAAACGGATAAAGCCATGCGGCATCTTGCCAAACAATTTTTTGATCATACTACCAGTAGAAAATATGTAGCATTAGCCTGGGGCGATATACTGGAAGACGAAGGAACCATTGCGGCACATGTAGGTCGCAATCTTCGTTTCAGAAAATTATTTGAAGCCTACCCCGAAGGTGACCATGGTAAAGATGCTACGACCCATTACAAAGTATTAGAAAGGTTTGGGTATGTCACACTGGTACAATGTATTTTAGAAACCGGAAGAACACATCAGATAAGAGTTCACATGAAACATATCGGCCATCCATTATTCAACGATGATTTTTACGGAGGTGATAAAATTGTAAAAGGCACCGTGTACACCAAATACAAACAGTTTGTAGATAATTGTTTTTCTATTTGCAAACGACAGGCTCTTCATGCAAAAACATTAGGCTTTATTCATCCCACAACGGGAGAAGAAATGTTTTTTGAAGCTCCGTTACCAGATGATATGGAACAGGTGATTGAGAAATGGAGAAAGTATGCCAACTCAGTTGGCAGTCAGCAGTAGGCAGTTAACAGTCAGCAGTTGGCAGTCAAAAGTCAGCAGTGGGCAATTCCTGCACAACCATTATTAACTCAATAAATCAACTTTATGGCATCGTACAAAGACATGACAGTGTTTAACAAAGCATTTGAACTGGCAATGGATATTCTTGAGATTTCGAAAAAATTTCCAAAAGAAGAAACATATAGTTTAACAGATCAAATCAGGAGGAGTTCAAGATCTGTATGTGCAAATTTTGCGGAAGCATACAGAAAAAGAAGGTATCCGGCACATTTTCTAAGCAAGCTTACAGACTGTGATAGCGAAAATTCAGAGACAGATGTTTGGATTGAATTTTCGTTTGCCGCTAAATATATAAATGCAGACGAACACAAAAAATTATCTGAAAAAAATGCCGAGGTTGGCAAAATGTTAGGGCACATGATCCAAAACCCTGAAAAGTTTTTATAAGTTATCCGGTTTCTGACTGCAGATTGCCCACTGCCTACTGAGTAAAGTCAAATAGGGTTGCTGTAAACATTCCTCTCTCCCTTTTTTTAAACACCACATCCCAGTTGCCAATATAACGGAGTAGTTTAGGTACCAGATAGTTTCCAAATTTTGTCATCTGCACTTCCATGTGTACATCAAAATCATACACACCTGCATCATAACTCATATCGTAGTTGCGGGCCATTACTTCCATTGTCTTTGCATTGAACCAGGTCACCATACTATCAATAACAATGCTGTTTTTTTCTCCGCCACCTAAATCGTTTTTTACTTTGATTGAAAAAATATAACAGGACTGTCCTTCGTATTCACCAAAATCAATAATGAAATCGTAGTGCTGCGCTTTGTCCGGATCAAAAATGTCAATTTTATCGCCGATAAAAGGTATGCCGGGTATTTTTTTACCGGGATTAAAGAACAGCATCTTCAGTTGTTCTTTTTTCTTCGCTATACCATTCTGCGATTTAGGACGAAAGTCAATTCCTTTCACTACATTATTTTCTCCGCAAACAGAACCTTTGGTGAAGAAAAGACCGGCATATAATTCACCAGTATTGTAATTATAATTTCCATCGCCATCATAAAAATTTCCGGTGGTTTTTTCACTTACCACTTCCATACTACGGCAACCTGCTAAGCGACTTTGCTTTGTTTTACTTACCAATGATGCTTTTAGGTTTCCTTTCTTGTCTTTTATACGAATATCATTCCAGGCAGTAAAACCAAGTACACGAAGATTACGGAAGGCTTTGTAAAAGGTAGTGTCCTTTTTTACCTGATCAATAAATCGTGGCACATTCAAATCGGTGCGAATGATTACCTCCGTAAGGTTCATCATTTTGGCCAACCGTTCGGTATCTAATGAATCTTGCTCCTGAGAAAAAACGGATGGAGAAAAAAGCAGCAAAACCAGCCCTGTCATTAATTTCAGCTTCATAGTGCAAATTAAAATTTTGATCCCATAAATGCTTCGGAATGTAAGCAAGAACTGCTATTTTTAATGCCCTAATCAATCAAAAAACCTTTTACAATGAAAAAATTTGTTCCATTTCTTTTTTGCTTATTTGTTGTTTCGGTCAGTTCTGCGCAAGACACTGCAATGTTGAAAAAACATTACCTGAAAATATACAGTCAGGCTATTGCCTATAATGATGTGAATGCTGCTATTAACGGTCTGTATGGCTACCTGGCAGTTGACAACAGTCTTAACTATAAGGACACCTTATCTATGCTGTATTTTTCCACCAAATCCTACTATAGTTCCTTAATGCTGGCCGAGGAAGTTTATAAAGCCGATGCCACAAATATGATGGCGATGGCCCGTGCAGCAGAGTGTTATGATGAACTGGGCGATCCAAAAACAGCGACAACATTGTTTGAGCAAGTGGTGCCAAAAACAAAAAGCCCTTACCACATTTACAAACTAGCCGTTGCTCAATACCAATTAAAAAGAACCGTAGAAAGTGAAATGTCTGCAAGAGCGGCTATTGCTGATACCAACAGTAGAAAAATAGGTGTAAACTTTACGATGGCAAATGGTGAACAGCAAGCAGTACCTATTAATGCCGCAGCCGCCAACCTGATGGGTGTTTTAAAAATGGATGCTAAAAATTATGCCGGAGCAAAAGTTGATTTTCAGCAGGCACTAACTTTCTTTCCGAAGTTTGCCGGGGCTAAGCAAAACCTGGATGCCTGTGAAAAAAGTTTAAAGGGAACCGCTAAAACTCCCGGTAAAACACCGGTAACTAAACCGAAGTAAAAATTATACTTTCATCAATATAAAAAAAGAGAAAGCCAAATGGTTTTCTCTTTTTTGTTGTCAAGCCTCTTACACTTATTACACAAATACGATTTAAAAGACTAGTAGAATGCTTGGTGCTTTTCAACACTTTGCTTGTTTCATCATTTGCTGTCGGGCCTTTTATAATAAAAAATATACCTAACAAATAGATGAAGAAGCTTGAAGAAATAGTTAAAAATAAAAAGAAGGTCTCGGAAGACCTTCTTTTTATTTTATGTTACTCTATAAACTTAACTGATTACTCAGTCTTAGTGCTTGAAGGGCCTGGGTCAGTAGCAGATTTTTTATTTTCTACTGGTTTTGGCATTTCATCCAAGCTACCGCCTTTTGTAGCAGGAACAGTTTTTATTTCTGTTTTCTTTGCTTCAATTGGAGCAACACTTCCATTGTTGTCAACTGATTTTGTAACTGGTGCTACAATTACCGACTGACCAAGGCTTCCGCTGTTATCAGATTTATTAGTAATAACAGGAGCTACAATAGCAGGCTGATCAAGACTACCGCCTGTAGAGGCAGGAGTAACTTTGTTAGCTACTGGCTTAGGATCACTCAAAGAAGACTTTTCAATATTATCATCATAACCTACACCTTTACTTGCAGATTGATTGTGTGATGCAGGATCCCAGTATTTACCTTTTTGAGCTCCGGTTTTTACTTCTTCAGCCACAAAAGGATGCTGTTTCATGCGGGCATCATTACGAACGCCTTTAACTTCCCAGCTTACTTTTACATTAGGAGTACTGGTAGCAATTTCAAATTTATTATTGCTTACTTCTTTACTGATTATGGCTTGTGCAAATGAACCGATAACTGTTAATTGATAACGGGAATCTTTATTCAATGCTTCATAATAATCAGGAAGGCTTACCACAGCTTTACCACTTGCATCAGTAGTAACATTACCACTGTAGAAGTTGATTACTTCATTACTTTCAGCAGCAGCATGGCGCAATAGTTTATTAGCCGGATCTAATGGGTGATCCATTGTAAAGGCTTTTACACCAAGCACTGTAAAATCCTGTGACACTACTACATTACCTGTTGTATTTTCAATTCTCATTCTTTCACCGCCACCACCAAGTTCAAATATCTGGTAGTCGTCATTTCCTGGATTGTTACGAGTATTCCATTGGTTAACGCCAGCTTTTACAAAACGTAAAGCGGCATCGCCATTCTGTCCATCAATATCAATGACAGAGAATGTGGCACTTGATTGTACACGGAGACCTGTAGCACCACCATGCAGTACGTCTAGTTTATAAGTAGGATTAATTGTCTGACCGATACCTACGTTACCAGTACCATCCTGGATAACAACACGGCTACCGCCACCACCTAATTCAAATATTTCATAATAATCATCAGCCGGACGGTTGCGGGTATTCCACATACCTACACCAGCCTTCTGGAAACGTAAAGCTGCATCACCACTTTGTGCATCTATATCAACAACAGAAAATGAAGCAGAAGAACGGCTGCGGATACCTGTTGCACCGCCATGCAGTACATCTAACTTATAAGAAGGTGAAGTTGTTTCACCAATACCTACGTTACCTGTTGCATCCTGAATAACAACACGGCTACCGCCACCGCCTAATTCAAAAATTTCTAAATAATCATCGGCAGGACGATTACGAATGTTCCATTGGTTAACACCGGCTTTTTGGAAACGTAAAGCAGCATCACCACTTTGTGCATCTATATCTACTACAGAGAATGAAGCAGATGAACGGCTGCGGATACCTGTTGCACCGCCATGCAGTACATCTAACTTATAAGATGGAGATGTGGTTTCACCTATACCTACATTACCAGTTGCATCCTGAATAACAACACGGCTACCGCCACCACCTAATTCAAAAATTTCTAAATAATCATCAGCAGGACGGTTGCGGATGTTCCATTGATTAACACCTGCATTTGCAAAACGCAATGCAGCATCACCACTTGCAGCGTCAATATCTACCACTGAGAAAGAAGCGGTTGATTTAATTCTTGCACCTGTTGAGCATGGTGGTTCAACAGGTG
>JANORJ010000461.1:0-1863 GCA_031415255.1 Chitinophagaceae bacterium
CATTTGTAATACTTAATTTTTTATTATGCGAATCGCATTGATTGGTTATGGCAAAATGGGTAAAGCCATTGAAGAAGTGGCACTGCAAAGAGGCCATGAAATGGTTATTAAAATTGACCAGCCAAATCTTCATGAGTTTACTAAAGAGAATATGGCAAGAGCTGAAGCGGCTATTGAATTTACCAGCCCACACACAGCGTTTGACAATGTAAAAAAATGTCTGGAATTTGATGTTCCTGTTATTTGCGGCTCTACGGGATGGACTGAACGATTAGAAGAAATGAAAAACATTTGTACTGACAAAAACGGTGCATTTATTTATTCAAGTAATTACAGTGTAGGAGTAAATATTTTTTTTGAAGTAAATAAAAAACTGGCTGCTTTAATGGCTCCGCATCCGGCATACGAAGTGATACTGGAAGAAACACATCACACCCAAAAGAAAGATGCACCGA
Organism: Chitinophagaceae bacterium; assembly: GCA_031415255.1. Taxonomy (GTDB): domain Bacteria; phylum Bacteroidota; class Bacteroidia; order Chitinophagales; family Chitinophagaceae; genus JJ008. The sequence continues at coordinate 456 of JANORJ010000461.1, forward strand.
GTGGTACTGCTATTACATTGGCCGAACAAATATTAGAACAGGTGCAACGAAAAAAACAATGGGTAAATGAACTTAGCGACCACCCGGAAGACCTGGAAATAATAAGCCAGCGGATTGACCCTGCTCCGGGAACACACAGCATCAAGTATTCATCTGTAATTGATGATATTGAAATCATTCACACGGCGCATAACAGGCAGGGCTTTGCTACTGGCGCAGTGCTAGCAGCTGAGTTTATAAAAAATAAGAAAGGTTTTTTTACAATGAAGGAGGTGTTGGGAATTTAAGTCCCTCTGAACGATGTTCGCAACCTTCGCCGAGGCTTGGTTGCCCTAAAGGGGAGACTTAGGTCAATGAGTCATTTAATATTGTATCATTTTTTGAAAGAAATAGGTTAGTGAGTTTTAAAGTTTAGGAAACTTCCCCCCCCCTTGGAGGGGCGAAATTGGGAAAACATATTGCTTAGAAGATCAAAGCATAAAAGTACTTACCCCGAAGAGGTAAAATATGCATAACTCCGGGAGAAACCCGGAGAAAAAAAGTTGCTACTGAAGCCGAACCCCGAAGGGGTTCAATTAAAAGCTGAATAGCGAACAGAACCCTGAAGAGTGCGACGCAACGAAAGCTGAATAGAATTACAAAAGCTGGTTACAAAAAAATGAAAAAAAATCTCCTTCTCATATCTACCTTCTTCATCTTCACTTTAGCACAGGCGCAGACGAATGTGGACAGCCTGCGGGGAGTAATGAATTCGAAAAGACCATACGAAGAAAAAATAAACGCTTCTTTAAAAATTCTCGAAAATTTTGAGTTTAAAAACTTCGACTCCGCAATTATCGAAGGGAATAAAGCATTAACACTAGCCCGAAAAAACACCGACTCCGTAGCCGTAGCAGAAATAAAACGCCGCATCGGCGTAGCCAGTTATTTTCAAGGAAAATATGATGTGGCTGCAAAAAATTATTATGAATCGGTGGCTATTTTAGAAAAAACCGATGATAAAAAAAACCTGGCACCTGTCTATAACGAACTGGGCAAACTCTATCGCAAAACAAGAGACCTAGATAAGGCAATGGAAAATTATGATAAGGCGGCTAACATTTACAAACAATTAAAAGATACCGGAGGCATTTCTATGATGCTGAATGAATCCGGCGTAGTGTATGAATATAAAGCCGATTACAAAGAAGCACTAAGCCGTTACACTGCTTCGCTGCAACTAGCAGAATCACGGGGAGATTCGCTGGGTGTTTCTTATTCTGTCAGCAATATCGCTGGCATTTATGTGATTGAAAAAAAATATGAAGAAGCAGAAAAAAATCTGCTGCGGGCATTAAACATTCGCCGGTTATTAAAAGATAGTTTTGCCATTGCCCTCACCTATTCTGATCTGGGTGTAGCAATGAAC